>DATJTX010000005.1 GCA_035502855.1 Candidatus Baltobacteraceae bacterium | reverse complement strand
CGAAGAGGTCGGCGCGTCCCTCTCCGACGTCGTGCGCACGCGCATGTTCGTCGTTGACATCCTCGACCACCAGGAGGACGTCGGACGAGCCCACGCGGAGTACTTCGCCGACGTCCGCCCGGTGTCCAGCATGATCGGCATCAGCGGCCTGGCCGCGCCTGGCTACGTGGTCGAGTGGGAGATCGACGCAATCGTGCCTCCAACGCCTGGCTAACGGCGATTGGCTAGAATCATCGGCGTCCTGGGACGACCCGTGCCGCATTCGTCTAGGGGCCTAGGACGCCGCCCTCTCACGGCGGTAACACCGGTTCGAATCCGGTTGGGGCTAAATTTTTCGGTTCGATACGCCGCCGCATCGTCGGGCGGGTTTGCCGCGGTAGTCCGCGGGCATCTCAAGAGGGTGCGGAAAACCCCACTCAGATTTCTTTGGCAAAGCATTCGGGCGCTGCTTCCGACGCTGGCGGTCGACACGGCTGGAACGATGCTCGTCTACTACCTGCTCGTCCCACATTTTCCGCCGATGAACATCTGGCCGATTCTCGGCGCATCGATGGTTCCGGCCGCTTCGAACATCTTCAACTTCGTCCGCCGCCGCAGTTTCGATATCGTCGGGTTGATCGTTCTGCTGGGCATGATCGTGGGCCAAGTTCCCGCCGTCTTTCACACTTCGGTGCGGCTTCTGCTCATACGCGAGTCGTTTCTCACCGGCTTCGTGGGCCTCGTCCTGGTCGTATCGACCTTCTTCATGCGTAAGCCCATCTTCTATTACGTCATGAAAGAGTTCCTCACGGCAAACGACGCGCTGCCGCAAGAGCACTTCCAGAAACTCTGGCGCACGGCGTATTTCCGCCACGGCGCGCGCACGATCACGATCGGATGGGGCGCGCTCTTGCTCGGAGATTTCGCTCTGCGCGCGTTCATGGCACTGCGCATGAACCCCGCGATCGTCCTCGGCGTCGCGCCGGTAACGACGACGATCTTATTGCTGCTGGCCGGTGCGGCGACGGCGATTTGGCTCAACGGAGCCATTGCGCGCGCCCTTTCCGGATCGCAGACCGAGCAGGAACGCGGCGGTCACCGAGATCGCCGGCAACACGCCGAGTAGCGGTGCATTGGAACCGACGATCGCGGCGCCGGTCGCTGGCCCGGCGATCATCGCGATGCTGTTCACCGAGTCGCTCAGCCCCATGATCGCACCACGCTCGGACGCCTTCGCGCGTTTGGTGAGCAGCGTGGTGAGTGACGGCTCCGCCATCGCCGCCCCGACCGCCCAGATCACCAGCGCCGCCACGAAGAGCCACTGCACGCGCGCAAAGATCAACAACACGTAGCTGATCACGCCGGCAACCAAACCGATCTGCGAGGTCCACACGTCGCCCACGCGCTTCGCGAGCGGCGTAACGACGACCAAGAGTGCGACGCCGCCGGCCGCACCCGCCGCCGCCAACATGTAGGCCGCGCTCGCAACCGAGATTTGCAGCATCTTTTCCACGAACAGCGAGAAATTCGCCAAGAACACGACGATCGCGAAAATGAAGAGGAATTGACGGATCAATACGCGGCGCACGCTCGGCTCGGCCGCGGCTTCGATCGTCTCGCGCATCCCGCTCTGTTTGCGTCGACTCTGTTTGCGCAAGGGCAAGAACAGCGTGGTAAAGACGACGTTGAACGCTTCCAGGGCCGTTGCCAAGAAAAACGGTAAAGCGATGCCGTTGTGCATCAGCGCACCCGAAGCCGCCGGACCGATCACGAACGCGAGGCCGAACACCGCGCCGTACACGGAATACGCAAATTCACGCTGATCGTTCTCGGTGACGTCGGCCACGTACGACTCCACTGCACCCAGGCTCCCGCCGCCGCATCCCGAGATCACGCGTGACAGGAAGACGAGCCAGAGCGAATGCGAGAGCGCGAGAAGTAGGTAACCGGTGAGCGAGAGCACCTGCGCCGCGATGATGACGGGCTTGCGTCCGATTCCGTCGCTGACCTTCCCCCAGATCGGCGCGGCGACCGCCGAAAAAAACGCAGGAATGCTCAGCAGCGCACCGGCCATGACGTAGGAGGCGTGGTACTGCCGCACCACGGTCGGCAGCAACGGAATCATCAGCGTGTAGCCGAGCGTATCGACCAGCGTGGTTCCGTAAATCGGAATAACGGCCCGGGGCAGCCGTGGGATCGTCACATCGCCCTAGAAACGTTCGATCGCCCGGATGCGCTGCGCTACTTCCGTCATCTTGATAATGGTACCGCGAAGCTCGTCGCTTATCACGTACGATTCACGTTCGTACACGGCTTCGGCGTCGACCGGCTCGGCGGTTTGCGCGTACGGTTCATGCGATCCCAGACGAAAATCAACCGTGTCCTTGTCAGCCAGCAAAACATTGTATGCGTCGCAGAGCTCACGAAGCTGATGCCGTAGCGCGCGCGATTCGTCGTTCATGATATATGACACGTTCGGTCCTCCTGCGCGCGATCGCCTGCGCCGATCGCGAGGTTTTCAGAATAGCGCAACCACGGCCGCGACGAGCGCTAATATTCCGCCGACGAGCATCGCGTGCTCGAAGCCGCTTGCGTTGGCCGCATTGGGCAACGGCCCCGCTCCGGCAAGCGCGATCACGAGGCCGAAGGCGGCAATCGCAACCAAGTTGCCCATGCGCGAAATCGAGTTGTTGATGCCTGAAGCCGCACCGAGGTGATCCGCACCGGCTGCGCCCATCGCCGCCGTCACCAGCGGCGCGATCGCGACCGCCAGGCCGACGCCGAGCACGATCGTCGCCGGGAGAACGCTCGTGGTGTAGGCAGCGCCCGCACGCAGATTCGCGAAGAGCGCAAATCCGGCCGCGCCGATCGCGGCGCCGGCGACCATCGGTATTCGCGCACCAATTCGCGCGGCCAACATGCCGGATAGCGGCGAACCTACCGCGACGAGCGCGATCGTGGGCAGAAGCGCCAGCCCCGCGCCCAGCGACGTGTAGCCCATGACGTGCTGCAGCTCGAACGGCACGAAGAACAGTGCTCCGCCGAGCGCGGCGTACAAGAAGAACGTGTAGAGGCTGGCAACGGTAAAGGCGCGCGATTTGAAGAGCGCGAGCGGCACAACCGGCGCGGCCGCGCGCCGCTCGAGCAAAACGCCGGCGACGAGGATCACGACCCCGACGGCGATCAGCAACAGCGAGGCGGCATCGGCGCCTCCGCGCTGCATCTGCATAAGCCCGACCACGAACAGGCCGAGCGCGATCGTGATGCCGGCGCTTCCGAACACGTCGGGCGCGCCGCGACCGCTTTGCGCGCGGCTTTCGGGAACGTACCGGTAGGTTATCCAAAGCACGGCGATCGCAAGCGGAACGTTGATCGCGAAAACACCTCGCCACGAGTAGTCGTCCGCGAACCAGCCGCCGAGGACCGGGCCTGCCGCCATCGTGACCGACGAGGCGGTCGCCCAGATTCCGATTGCGCGCCCGCGGCCCGAGGCGTCGTATGCCGCGGTGATGAGCGCCAGGCTTTCCGGAATCATGAGGGCAGCGCCCATACCTTGCACGCAGCGTGCCGCGATCAAGAATCCCGGGTGCTGCGCCACTGCGCACGCGATCGACGCCAGCGTGAAGATCCAGATCCCGAGCGCAAAGAGCTTGCGCCGGCCGTAGCGATCGCCCAGCGCCCCACCGGCCAAGATCAGCGCCGAAAGGAAGAGCAGATAGCCCTCGATGATCCATTCGGCCGCTCCGGCGCTGGTCCGAAGATCCGTGTTTATCCTGGGAAGCGCAACGGTCAGCGCGGTGCTGTCGATGTAGCTCATACTCGAGGCGATGATCGCGACGAGCAGCACGGCATTGCGCATCGTCCCGGCTTCACCTCGACGTTGCGGCATCCTCTCGCAGACGGCAGGGGCAGCGCCGGAAAACGCGCAATCGTCCATGCGGAGGTGGGAGTATGAGTCACCTCGATTTGCTTATCGATGCGCCCGGGCCCAAGAAGCTTCTTGCCATCGACGGCGGCGGTATTCGCGGCCTGATTGCGATCGAGTTCCTCTGTAAGATCGAAGCGCTGCTGCGCGAACGTTTCGATCGGCCCCAGCTCGTGCTCTCGGAATATTTCGACTACGTCGCCGGCACCAGCACCGGCGCCATCATCGCGACCCTGATCTCTCTGGGATACTCGACCGAAGCGATTCGCCGCTTCTACCGGACCGGCGCGCACACGATGTTCGATCCCAATTTTTTGCAGCGCATCGCGCGCCGCACGAAGGGGCCGCTCGCGATCGTGATGGGCATCGCCGGGATGCTGGTCTACAAGGCGATATACACCTCGGTGCCGCTGGAACGCCAGATAAAAGAAGTTCTCGACGACCCGCTTCCCGGCGGCGCCGCGCCGGAGCACGAACGGCCGCTGACGACGCTGGGCACGGAAAAGCTGCGCACGTTATTGATGATCGTCACGCGCAACGCAAGCACCGACTCGCCCTGGCCGCTCTCGAACAACCCGCGCGCAAAGTACAACCTGCGTGCCGATCCGGCGGGCGCCACCAACCTCGACATCCCGCTGTGGGAGCTGATTCGCGCAAGCACCGCCGCACCGGTGTTCTTCAAACCAAAAGAAATTCACGTTCCGGGCGTCGCAAAGCCATTCGTCTTTCTCGACGGTGGCATCACCGTTTATAACAACCCGGCATTTCAGCTCTTTCTCATGGCAACGCTGCCGACGTACAATCTCGGCTGGCCGGCGGGACAATCGCAACTGCTGCTCATCTCGGTCGGCACCGGCCTGTGCGACAGCGAGGACCTCAAGCTCGGCGAACGTGAAATGAACCTGCTTTACAATGTGCAGTCGACGCCGGCCGCGCTCATGCGCGCAACCACCGTCGAGCAAGACATCCTGTGCCGCGTGTTCGGCAAATTGCGCGGCGATTGCGGAATCGACGCGATCGATTCGGAAATCGGCGATCTGATCGACAATCGCGTTCCGCTGGCCGAGAAGCTCTTCACCTACGCCCGCTACAACGTCGAACTTTCCGCCCGCGGCCTGAAGAAACTCCAGATCGAAGGCGTGGACCCGAAGCTGCTGCAGCCGCTCGACAGCGTCGATCACCTCGACGAATTGGAACGCGTCGGCAAAACGGCCGCGCAACGCTGCGTGGACATCGGTGATTTCGAGGGCTTCCTCGATCGCAGCGCGCTGCGGCCCAGCGTACACGCGCCTCCGCTGCCCCAAGAGCCGCTCGCGAGCGTAACCGCGTGAACCGGCGGCCGTGGACGGCATTCACAGCCGCGTGCATGATCCTCGCCGTGCTTGCCGGCGGGACCGGCGCAACCAGCACTCCCGTCCCGTCTCCTTCCGCCAGTCCGCTCTCGATACTCACGAACCAATGCAGCACCGCGCAGCTTTCCAACATCGTTGCCGCGTATCTGCCGGCGACGGCAAGCGGCATCATGGCGACTCCGACACCGGTGCCGATTCCCGCGAACGTCGAGGGTTATCTCGCGCACATCTTGCGCCAGCGGCTCATGCAATGTTGGGCGCAGCTCGGCGGGCACCGTCCGCTACCCAAGGTTTATCCCCCCAAGGTTCCAACCTCGCCTGAAGAGGCGTGCTGGCCGTCGGACAGCGAGAACGCCGTTGCGCAGCTTTGGGCCCATCTCAAATTCTGCGAATCGCTCGTCCATCCGGCCGTGAAGGCGCCGCCGGCGGGAATCGGATGGCAACTTCCCTCGACGACGGGGAGCGGAAGCCGGCCCGTCATCTTCGTGATGGGAATCGGCGACCCGGCGATGGTCGGCCGGTTGGTCTCGGCGCTCGTGACCTTCCTGAACGAGGGCGTCGCCGAGTCCGGTTTCGCGTTCGTCGATAATGCGGTTCTCGTTCCGCAGCCGTCCTGGCAGTTGGAAACGTTCGCGACGCAGTGCGCGAACTCGCCGCAAGTACGCGGCGCAATCGTGGTCGACGTCACCGCCTCCGGCGGCGGCACGACCGACCAGTTCATCACGCGCAAGAACTGGACAGCCGTCGAGGCGACGGCCTTCTACGCGCAGTGCACGCACGATCCCGAAGATGCCCAAGGTACCTCAGCGTTCACCTGGGCTTCGGACATCGTGAAGGAAGAGCATCATCGACTCACGCTCACGCCGCTCACGCCCCTCGCGATGCTCCTCACGATGGCTTCCATTTATGAAGTCTTTGCGCCCGCCCACACGACCAGCACGGCGTCGACCAGCGTCTTTCCAAACCCGTCGCCGGTTCCGTCGGGAGGACGGGTCACGCAAGTCGTCACGACCAATCAAACGACGCTCAATGCGTCCTCGCTCGGAAGTGTCGCCGGCGGGTTTCTCGGCAGTTCGATCACCTACACGAACAGCGCGGTCCCGATCTCGCAACAGCCGGTCGACGAACTCACGTGGGACACGCTGCAATCGGTCGCGATCGGACTCATGAGCCAGATGAACTGTTGGCATCCGACGCTCGGTCCCAAGCAAACGGCGATTGCCAACGGGATCGTGGGCGCGCCGCGCACGCTGCCCGCCTACAATCCGCCGAAGGGACTCGGCGCCTACTCTTCCGGCAAAGCCTCCGCGCCGTTCTGCAGCGAGCCGACGCGCAGTGAATCGATTACCGACATTCTTCCGGCTGCACCGAGGTAGGCTGATGCGCAAGAAGATTCTCACCCTCACCGCGCTCGTCGCACTCGGCGCTTGCGTCACGTTCGGCGGCGCGGTGAGCGCCGGCCCGAGCGCACCCGCTCCGCTCACGCCGGGCACGTGGGACTGCGAAACGACGCAGCCCAATCCGGCTCCAAATCTGCCGCGCGACCTACACGAGACCGATCACATCGAATACATCGGCAAGTGGCTGCACGGCACCGCACGATCGTCGACGGCGGGAAGCCCCGATCCCTATTACGACTACTACCTCGCGCACCTCGGATCGCGATGGGTCTACATCCAAGTCAGCGTAGATCCCGCTAATCCTTCGCTCATGAACTATTTCGTCGGCACGAGCCACGATGCGCAACTGCGCAGTTCTCACTGGCGCATCGTCTATCCGGCGGAGACCGGAGAATACCAGGTAGCCGAGGTCCTCGGTCAGTCGACGGTCCGGCAATTCAGTATCAAGTACGCCGACTTGACGCAAGTCTGTGCCAACTCCGGCTCGTATCTGCCGCCGGCGCCGGCAGCCACGCTGAAGTGCACCACGACCAGGCTGGAGCCGGGCGACGCCGGTGCCGCGTCGTTCCCCTCCTACCTCAGCATCACCAAGATGGCCGCGGACATCACCGCCAACGCGAAAGTGCCCACGTACTGGTGGCAAGGTGTCGCGACGAACAGCCCGAGCGGCGGGCGCATCATCTACGAATACAACATCTTTTCGATCCAAGGGCGCTTCTATTCGATCGAAATCAACGGCGATACCGGGTCGTATGCGATCGCCGAGAGCACGGCGGCGCAAGACCTGGCGAACACGAGTTGGACGGTCGTCTATCCGCAGCTGGAGAACGGCTTCACGTTCGGAAGCGTGACCTACGGAGCCGACGCGCTACCGCAAGCGTTCGATCTCTATTTTGCCGATGGGTATCAGCACTGCGGCCCACTACGTGCCGGACGTTGAATCAGTCGTCGGCGTTCCCGCGTACCCGTCCCATCAATCCATGCCAATCTCGCGCGCTGACCGTCACACCATAATAGGCAGCAGCTGCTTTGATGTTATCGAATGCCTGCGCGCGCTCACGATCGTCGACACCGTCGACTTCGTGAAAGCGGGTAATCGCGCTGCGCACGTGCGCCGCGTCGGTCAGCGGCTCTTTGCGCTCGCGCGGGAACGCGAACGTGTCGTTCGGCAGTGCGGAGCGTTTCGTACCGGGATCGGCCGGTCTCCAAGTCGTTTTCATGGTTGCTTCATCGCATACGTACATTGCCGCCCGGTTAAGGCCGTGTTAGGACGGCGCGGCATGGGGGTCTGACGCCGGGGAGGGCCGAAGGCACCTTCCTCAATGGCGCAGATCGAAGCTCGAGACAGTGCGGCTTTGCGCACGTCTTTCGACGCGCGCTCAGTTGCTACGTATCTCGCCTGGGTGCTCGCCGTTGCCGGGTTCTATCTTCTCTTCGGCAAACTCGGCCTTTCGCTCGCGTTCACGGTTCGACAGGTCACCGCCGTCTGGCCGCCCACCGGCATTGCGCTGGCGGCGCTGCTCCTAGGCGGCTACCGCATGTGGCCCGGCGTGTTCCTCGGCGCGTTCATCGCGAACGCACTCAGCTACGAGCCGCCGTACGCCGCGGCCGCGATCGCGCTCGGAAATACACTCGGGCCGCTCGCAGGCGCGTATCTTTTGCGGCGTTTCGATTTCGACCGCTCGTTCAAGCGCGTGCGCGACGTACTGGTCTTCGTCCTCTTGGGCTCGATCGTCGCGATGACGATCACGGCGACCAACGGCGCCGCTCAGCTCGCGCTGGCACACCTCATCCCGTGGTCTTCGTACGGGCCGGTCTGGGCGCTCTGGTGGATGGGCGATGCCGCCGGCGTCTTGCTCGTCGCACCGGTCATCTTGACGTGGAGTGACGCGCTCCGCGAAGGCATACGAGGCGAGGCCGGCGCGCTCGAGGTTGCGGTTATCGTCATCACCTCGTTCGTGTCGGTGGCCTTCGAGTTTCTCGGCCGGCCGCTGATGGCGTTTCCGTTGTATCCCTTCGTCGTGTGGGCAGCATTACGCGCCGGCGTGCGCGTGACGACGGCGCTGCTCGTACTCACCTCGAGCGTTGCGCTATGGGGAACGGCCCATCACCTGGGGCCCTTCACCGCGCTTTCGCTCGATGCGCGGATGACGGGCTTCGTCGTCTTTACGGCAGTGCTCTCGATCACCGCTCTGGTGCTCTGCGCGTTGACGTCGGAGCGGCGTTTCGCTTTTGCGCAAATGCAAGCCGCGGAACGGCGATTCCAAGTTCTCGCGGAAACGCTGCCTCAGATCGTATGGACGGCCGATGCTGCCGGACGGATCGATTGGTACAATCAGCGTTGGCATCAGTACACCGGGGAGGAAGTGCTCTCATCGGGATTGCCCGACTGGGAGAAATTGATCGCCGCCGGCAAGCCGTTCGAACGCGAACTGCTCCTGCGTCGTGCGGACGGCGTCTCGCGCTGGTTTCTCGTGCGGGCCGAGCCGATGCGCGACGATCGCGGAAGACTGGTCCGCTGGTACGGAACGCATACCGATATCGACGATCAGCGCCGTGCTCTCGAACGCTCGGCTCGAATCGCGACGACGTTGCAGTCCGCATTTCTTCCCGCGTCGCTCCCGCACCATCCTCGCATGCAGTTCGACGCGTTGTACCTCACCGCCAATCAAGAAGTCTTGATCGGCGGCGACTGGTATGACGCGTTCGCGCTTGCGGACGATCGTATCGTAATCTCGATCGGGGACGTTACCGGACACGGCCTCAATGCCGCCGTCTCGGCCGGCCGTATCCGGCAGAGCATCGTCGCAACCGCAATCGACGTTCCCGACCCGGCCGAGATCCTCTCCAAGGTCAATCGGCTTCTCCAATTCCACGATACCACGGTCGCCACCGCGCTGGTCGCGATCGTCGACCCGGGTTCGCTCACGCTGCGCTACGCCAGCGCGGGGCATCCGTCGCCGATCATTGCCGGGCCCGACACGCCGGCACACTCGCTGCCCCACGGTTCGCTTCCGCTGGGCGTTTCGCGCACGCCTGACTATCGAACGTACGGTGCGAGCCTCGAACGCGACGGATTGGTCGTCTTTTACACCGACGGCATCAGCGAATTCCAGCGCGATATCGCGAAAACCGAACGCGCGCTCTTCGATGCCATCGACGCCGTCGTCACGACGTCGGCGCAGCGCCCGGCCGACGCAATTCGACGCTCCGTACTCGGCGATGAAGAGCCGGGCGATGACGCGGTGTTGCTGGTTCTGCGCATCGCGCCGACCGACGAACTGAAGGTGGTGGCCGAAATCGCGCCGCGCGAGCGCTGGAGCTTCCATTCGAGTCACGCCTACTCCGCCCACAATGCCCGTCACGAAGTGATGAACTTCATCCGGCAATTTGCGGGCGGCAACCAAGACCTTTTCACCGCCGAGCTCATTCTCGGCGAGATTCTGGCAAACACGGTCGAGCACGCGCCCGGCTTGGTGAACGTCGACGTCGACTGGTCGAGCGACTCCCCGATCGTCACGGTCGTCGACACCGGACCCGGATTGGATCGGTTCGTCGCTCTGCTGCCCGACGACGAGCTCACCGAGGACGGGCGCGGACTCTACCTGGTCAAGACGCTGGCACGCGACGTGCGCGTCGAGTCCGATCGCGGCTACGGTACGAAGCTGACCGTGACGCTGCCGATAACGCGATGAATGACGTCTCCGCTTTTCTCGCGCTCAACCGCGAAAACGAAGAGCAGCTGTGGCCGCTCACCGAAGCGGAGATGCGCGCCTTACTGGATATCGCCTACCAGGCCGTGACCTCGGCTGACGGCGAGGCGATGCTGATCGCCTTCGATGAACGCGCGCCGTACGACAGTCCGAACCATCGCTGGTTCCGCGAACGATATCCGCGCTTTGTGTACGTCGATCGCGTGGCCGTCGCGACGCATGCGCGCGGTCGCGGTCTCGGCCGGGCGCTCTACGAAGCACTCATCGCAAAGGCGCGGGCCGACGGACACACGGTCCTCTGCGCCGAGGTCTACAGCGACCCGCCCAATCCCGGCTCGGACGCCTTTCACGCGGCGATGGGCTTTTCGGAAGTCGGACGCGCCTACGTCCCCGATCGCGGCAAGAGCGTCCGTTATCTCGTGCGCGCGCTCTAAGGCAGCGCCACGAATGCGCTGCGGCCGGCAAGAGTCGACGGCGGCGCAGCGCCGTTGAACGCAGCGGTACCCCCGTCGAGAATACCGGCGCCGTTGAGGACGAGCGTATGAGAATAGGAAAGCGTCAGCGCAGGCGTCGCGTGCGCCGAGGTGTCGTCGTTCACGACCATGGCGCACTGCCCGATGAGCGCTCCGGCGTAATAGCAGGCGCGATACTCGCGCACGTACACGTCGCCACTCTCGAGGGAGGCTACCGCGCCGGGCTGCGGGACGACCGGCTGCGTCGGGACGAGCTGACTCTCCGGCATCACGTGCAGACCCGAAGGCGTTGCATACATTTCACGCAAGATGCTATAGGTCGGATTGTACGTCATCAAGAAAGACGCGAGCGTGTAGAGACGCGATGGTATCGCGCTGCCGGCGCTACTATAGTCCATTGCCCAACACTCGAAGTATTTGCTCTCGTTGGTCACGAGGAGCGAGGTATCTTCCGTGCCGGTCCACACCCACGAGCCCTCCTCGGCCGGCGACGAATTCTCCACATAGCAGCTTTCCATATTCCCGCCGATAGTCGATGAATTCGTCAGCAGCCGGGTGGTGCTCGAGATCGGCTCCGCCGAGGTCATACGACTGAAGCCGTTCACGATTTGTGGAACGTTCAAGCCCGCGAGCATCGCGATCTCACCCGCGATCCAATCCGTATCCGAGTAGTTACACGGTGGCCCCGATGAAAAATATCCGGAGCTTGGGTCTTGACTAAGCGGATCGGCGTCGTCTTCGAAGATCGCATCGACGCTGTAACCGGCGGTTACCGATGCGACGTACGACTTGTATGCCGCGCGCAGCGCGCTCGAGGTAGGATTGGTGACGTATTGCGTTACGCCGTCGAAGAAATCGGTCACGGGCGCACCGCTGCACGTTTGCTCGTACTCGCTGCCGCTGAGCTGCGAGTAGAGCGGATCGTTCGATTGCACGCGATTTACGTCCATATACACCATCGTCTTGATGCCGGCCGCCGCGGTTGCGTTGGTGTTGGCTAGTCCCGTCTCAGCCCAGTTGAGGTATGGCGCCGCCTGGGCCGGTGTGACCGTGGTGCTGCCCCACGGTGTTCCGAGATAGTCCGCCGTGATGACGTGAGCTTGCGCAGTGCTGCTCGCGGTGCCTCCGGTGCTCGGCGCAGGCGTTGCCGTTGCTGCGCCGGTCGGAGCGCCGGTGCCACCGGTCGAAGCTGCCGGCAACAGCGGCGCCGAGCCGCCGCCGCCGCCGCATCCGGCAAGAAGCCCGGCGAGAACACAAACGATGAGAACACGTATGCCATCACGCATATTTGAAAAATCGACGTAATGGCGAAATTTTCTTAGAGCCGGCGAGGTAGGTCTCGCTTGCATGCAGCACGTAAGAAAACGCGGCGTGTCGAAGCACACCGCGTCTTCTCTCTCACGCGTTCGAGATTATCGCAGTGCTACGAACGCGCTTTCTGCTGCGATGCTCGACGGCGGCGCCGCACCGTCGAATCCGACGGTGCCTCCGTCGAGAACGCCGGCGCCGCTCAAGGTCAGCGTGTGCGCGTAGGTCAACGTAAGTGCCGGCGTCGCAAGCGCCGTAGTGCCGTTGTTCACGACCATCGCGCATTGGCCGACCAGCTTACCGGCGTAGTAGCAAGCTCGATACTCGCGAACATACACGTCCGACTTCTCGAGCGATGCCACGGTGCTCGGCTGTGCGACCACCGGTTCGGTCGGTACGAGCTGCGACTCCGGCATGACGTGCAAGCCCGATGCCGTGCCGTATTCTTCGCGAAGAATACTGTAGGCCGGATTATATGTCATCAGGAATGACGCGAGCACGTACAACCGCGATCGGACCGCGCTTGCCGCACTGGTGTAGTCCATGGCCCAACACATGAAGTCCTTATCTTCGTTGGTAACCAGGAGCGACGTGTTCTCCGTGGCGGTCCAGACCCAGCCGTCCTGCTCGGGCGAAGACGTGTCCGCGACGTAGCAACTCTCCATGTTTCCGCCGATCGTCGTCGAATTCGCGAGCAGCTGCGTCGTGTTCGTGATCGGATCGCTCGACGTCATGTGGCTGAAACCGTTCACGAACGTGTCATAGCCGTAGCTCGCGAACAGCTCCTCCTCTCCCGCGATCCACGTCGAGTCCGAATAATCGCAAGGCATTCCTACCGTGAAATAGGACGCCGCGTCCTGGCTGAGCGGATTGGCGTCGTCTTCGAAGATGGCGTCGACGGTGTGACCGGATAGCTCCGAGGCGATCACCGCGTCGGCAGCCGCTCGCATCCCGCTCGAAGACGGATTGGGAATGTACTGCGTCACGTCGTCGAAGTAGTCGCTGACGCGCGCCCCGCTGCACGTCTCCGCGTACTCACTGCCGCTGAGCTTCGCGTAGAGCGGATCGGTCGATTGGACGCGAAGCATATCCGCATACACCATCGTCTTGATGCCGGCGGCTGCGAACGAATTGGTGTTTGCAACCCCGGTTTCGGCCCAGGTGAGGTGCGGCGCCGCCTCGGCCGCGCTCACCGTCGTCGATCCCCACGGCGAGCCGAGGTAATCGGCGGTGATCACGTGTTCCTGCGAAATCGTGGAGCTTCCACTCGCGGGCGTCGACGTGCTCGCCGGCGCGGCGCCGCTACCCGTCACGGTCGTCGCGAGAATGCCGTCGGGGGTGCCGTTCCCCGCCACGGTGACCGCGCCGCCGACGGTAAGCGAACCGGAGAGCTTCGTCGCCGAGCTAACCATCACGGGAACGACTCCGTGGGCAGAGGTTTCAATCTCGATGCCGTATGTGGTGGCGCCCGAATACGTGCCGCTCATCGTCACCGCGCCGGGGTCGGTCGTAAACGTCGCGACGTAGATGGCGCTGATGCTTACCGAGGTCGAGCCGGTGCCGACCACCAGGGCATAGTGTCCGACCGTCGCGGTGCCGCCGTCGGTATTGGTCGTCGTCGACGAGGTCGTGGTTATCGGGAGATATCCGCTGCTCGACGTCCATAGCGTATAACCCCCGCTTCTAACGGAGGTGATCTCGCCCTGGAATCCCACGTCCGTGGAGCCGGGGAGGGAGGTGACGGTGGTTTCCGCGTCGGTCGTCGCGGTTCCGGCGGAGCCGGTTGGTTGTTGTATAGACGGTTGGCCGGGCGCCGAGGAGGGTAGCAACGACGACGAGTTCTGGCCGCTGCAAGCGGCGAGTAGTCCTGCGAGAACGCAGGCCCCGAAATAACGTGTCAAGTGATGCATATTTGGGGATATGCTCCTGTAGCGAGTGAACGTGTTTCGCAACAAGTCGTTCGAGCGCTACGAGGACGCTCTCAACGTCCTCGTCACCCAATACTGAATAGAGTTAGGGAGACAAATTGTTGCTGGAACGCTATCGGGTGCTCTGATCTAAGTAGGCAATCGAAGCGTTGAATGTGGGACGCGGCGAGCGATGACAATCGTGAATGCGCGTCGCGCCCCCGCCATGTTACTCGATGAACGCCGCTTGCGCAAGTTCTTCAAAGCGGCCATTACATTGCTTGTGTGCTTAGCAAAAAAAACGGGCACATTGATTCAATGAGCCTTCCGAAAGCACCGTCGCTGCAGCATGTCGAGCATCTCTGCGCCGAGCACGGGATCATCCAATTCTCCAAACCGAGCGGGGAACCGGACGTCGACTCGGGCTTCTGTCTCGACGACAACGTGCGCTTGCTCGTTCTCGCAGTTTCGATCCTCCGCGAAGACCCACTGCATTCGTTTGCGACGAACGCCGGCAATCGCGTGTTCGACTTCATCGCCGAGGCCTCGCGTGAGGCGCCCGTCTATCACAACATGATGGATCGCGATGGTAATTTCTACGACCGCTTCGCCTCGCCCGAGTCGATCGGACGACTGATCCGTGCGCTCGGCATCGTCTTGCGCGATTCGCCCGATCCGAGTTGGCGCGCGCGCGCAATGGTCGAGATGCAACGCGCGATGGTCGCTTTGCCCGCGCTCTCGTCCGAGCATGCGCGAGCGTTCGCGGCACTTGGCTTTGCAGCAGCGGTCGAAGCCGGACAGACGCAATATGCGGATTCCTTGCGCGCGCTCGCCGAGGCAATGCACTTCGAGTTCGAACGCAACTCGAGCAGCGATTGGCGTTGGCCGCTTCCCGCGATGGACTACGATAACGGACGCCTTCCTGAAGCACTCTTGCGCGCGGGGCAAGTCCTCGGCGAGGCCGCGCTCCTTAGCAGCGGAGAGAAGATGCTGGATTTCCTCGCCGGTGTCGTTCAGCCGCGTGAAATGTTCGAACCGATCGGCGCACCGGGCTGGTACGCGCGCGGCGGTGAACGACCGTACTACGCGCAGCAGCCGCTCGAAGCGCTGGCGATGATGGACGCGTGGCTTGCCGACGGCGACGTCACCCGGGCTCGCGTGGCGTACGAGTGGTTTCTCGGGCACAACCGCGACGAACTGATCGTCGCCGACCTTGCACGCGGCGGATGCCGCGACGGCATCGATGCTCCGGGGCGCCTCAACGCGTGTATGGGCGCGGAGAGCACGCTCGCATACGTGCAGGCGGCCTGGCGAATGCGCGAAATCGATCGCCAGAGTTTGTCGGTCTCGGCCTAGCGATCCCGGCTGTATCCGAGAAGTGACCGCGGTCTCCAGGACCGGCGGTGCGCCGCGTTCAAGGCTGCGGTATCCCGATGGAGTTCTCGCCGGCGCTGCTCGCGTTCATTCGCGACAACATCATCTCGGTGGAGCAGATCCGCGTTCTGCTCCTGCTCAGCGACGATCCGCAGCGTTCGTGGACCGCGCAAGAAATCAGCGCGACCCTCACCAGCACCCGCCGCTCGATCCTGCACCGTCTTTCTTTGCTGGTCGCCCGCGGTCTCGTAAAGCGTGAGCCGGACGAACGCTATCACTACGCGTCAGATCTCGAGCGAGACGCTCTCGTCGCCGAGCTCCGGCGCGAGCTGGCGACGCGGCCGGTGAGCGTCATCGGTGTGATCTTCTCGCAGCGAAACCGCGCTCTCGAGTCTTTCTCGGATGCATTCCTCTTGGGATCGGAGGACCATGATAGCTAGCATCATCTACATTCTTTGCACGATCACCAGCGGCGCTTGTATGGTCCTCTTGATTCGGGGCTACGTTCGCACGCGAACGCGGCTGCTGTTCTGGAGCGCGTTGTGCTTCGCGGGTTTGTGCTTGAATAACGCCGTCTTGTTCATCGACATCGTTCTCTTGCCGCAGGTCGATCTCTCCGTCTGGCGGCTCGTGCCTGCGATCCTTGGGCTTGCAGCGATGTGCTACGGATTGATCATGGAGGTCGAATAAGATGTACGACTTCCTCTCCGGCGCGGTCATGCTCGTGTGCCTTGTCATCGCTCTCTTCTTCCTGCGCTTTTACCGGCGCACGTCGGACCGGCTCTTCGCGTGGTTCGCCATCAGCTTTCTGATCTTGGGACTCGAACGGTTCGCGCTGATCCTCACCAGCGAGCCCGAAGCCAACTCGCCGTTCACCTATCTCGGCCGGCTCGTCGCCTTCGGACTGATCATCATCGCCGTAGTCGAACGAAACCGCCGGTGAATTCAGGCCGCGCGAGCGAACGCGCCGCATTCGAATTGGGAACCGCGCTCATCGCCGTCGCCGGCTGCGTCGACGCGATCGGATTTCTGCGCCTGAATCACCTCTTCGTCTCGTTCATGAGCGGCAACTCGACCCAGCTTGCGATCGCACTGGTTCGCGGTCAGCACGGTAAACCGGGTGAAGTGGCTTCCATCGTCGCGCTTTTCGTGATCGGCGGCGTCATCGGTTTTGCGCTGCTTCGCCTCGCCGGAGCGTGGGGACGATCCGCGGTGATCGCGCTCGATGCCGCGCTTCTCGCTACCGCCGCAGCGCTCGATCGCGGGAATTTTGCGAGCATCATCCCGGTCGTGCTGGCGATGGGCGTGCAGAACGCCGCGATTCGAAGAGTCGGCGAGACTCAGACGAATCTCACCTACGTTACCGGAACGCTCGTGCTCATGAGTCAGAAGATCGTCGACGCGTTCTCGGGTCCGCGCACCGCATGGCTACCCTACGCGATCATGTGGTTCAGCATGATCGTGGGCGCGGCACTCGGCGCGATGCTCTACGGCACGTTCGGTCTGCGCGCGCTCTTCTTGCCGGCCGCCGCGGCCGCGGTGCTCGCAATCTTGGCTTGGACCGAAGCACGAGCTACCGCATGAGCGCCTGCAGCCGGGCAACCGCGGCGTCGGCTTGGACGCGCAGCTCCTCGTAGGTCGACTGTTCGGCCGGCGTCGGCGCTTGATACGCGAGGTCGAGTTCGTTCATCAGAAATGCCAGGTAATCGCGCAGCTTGGTTTCGTTGAGGAGATCGCCTTCGTCCGAGTGCACTTTGAATTGCGCCAGGTTCGCGACGATCGCGTCGATCTGCGCGACCTTCGCCGCCGGGAGATGGGCCCGCGCGGCCATGGCCGCGTTGATCGTGCGGTCCATCGTATCGAGCGTGTCGCTGATCTGCGTCGCGAGCGCCAGTCGCGCAGCCAGCTCATCGGAACCCGGATGCAAGCGCGGATCTAACTTCACCTCGAAGGTTTGCCGCGAGGTCTTGCCGCCGTAGTTCAAAACCACGGTATAGGTTCCGGGAAGGACGGTCGGCCCGAATAGCTCGTCGCTGAAGTCGTCGGTCGACTCGAGAACGAGATCGTTGATCTCGGTCGCGCCGGGATAGCGAAGATCCCACTGAAACGCGTTCATTCCCGGCTCGATCGCGGTGAGATTGCGCATCGCATAGGCGCGCTGCGCAACCTCGGGTTCGAGCGCAAGCGTGTAGTCCGGAATCTTCTTCGCTTTTGGATTCTTCAGATGCAACGTGTAGCTGCGCACCGTCTTACCGTTCGAATCCAGGAACGTCAGTGTGACCGGCGTGCGGCCCTTGTACCCCTTCGGAACGTAGAAGTACACCGTCGCGCCGTAGTCGGGATTCGATCCGACGCCCGGCGGAGCAAAGCCGCCGTTCCCGTAGGCGTGCGAGAGCCACGCCGTCTCGGGCGCGAAGAGCGACTGGTTCGCGTCGGTCGCGAGCTGCTCGAGCAGCGCGAGGTTGTCCAAAATCCAGAACGAGCGCCCGTGCGTCGCAACCACGACCTGACCCTGGCGCGCATCGATCGCAATATCGCGCACTTGCACGCCCGGTAGGTTCAGCGTGAGCGGTTGCCAGCGCGCGCCGCCGTTCAGACTAACGTAGACGGTGCTGCGCGTTCCGGCGAAGAGCACACGCGGATCGCGCGGATCTTCGCGCACCGCGAAGACGTATTGATCCGAGGGCAGACCGGCCGTCATCGCGGCCCAGTGCGCGCCGTAATCGGTCGTCTTATAGATGTAGGGATGGAAGTCGTCCCACATGTAGCGCGAGGCGGTGACGATCGCCGTGCCCTTGTCGGTGTGCGAGGGTTCGATGCTGCTGATCTGCGCCCACTGCGGCAAGGCCGGCGGCGTCACCAGTTTCCAGTTCGCGCCGCCGTCGGTGGTCACGTGCACGAGCCCGTCGGCCGAGCCGGCCCAAATGACGTCCCCGTCCAGCGGCGAGATCGCGAGCGAGGCGACGTCGGGAAATGTCTCCGCGCCGCTCATGTCGTTGTTGATCGGCCCTCCGCTCGGCCCTTCGGTGCGCTTGTCGTTACGGGTGAGGTCGGGACTGATCGCGGTCCAGGTCTGCCCGAAGTCGTCGCTCTTGAAGATGACTTGACTGGCGACGAAGAGTTCGTCGGGCTTGGCGGGCGAGAACAGAATCGGATGCGTCCACCCGAAACGGTACTTCGTTTGCTCGGAAGGCGCGCCGCTCATGTATTTGGGCCACGGGCTCACGTTCTTTTCTTCACCGGTGGCCGTGTCCAAGCGGGCCATCGAACTGTAGTACCCGCTGCCGTAGGTGATGTTCGGATCGCGCGGATCGACGGCGATGTACGTGCTCTCGCCGAGCGCGACCGAATGAACGGCGTTCATGCCGAGCCCCTCGTTCGATGCGCTGGGAAGTTCGAACGCGCCCTCATCTTGTTGCGCGCCGTAGACGTGGTAGGGGAACTGATCGTCGAGTGCGACGTGATAGAACTGTCCGGTCGGCTGATTCCAGAGCGTGCTCCAGGTCTTGCCGCCGTCGGTTGAAACGGTCGCACCGCCGTCGTCGCCCTCGAGCAGAATCTTCGGATTGTGAGGATTGATCCAAATGATGTGACAGTCGCCGTGCGGCGGCGAGATCGGTTTCCAGCTGACGCCGCCGTCGGTGGTCTTCCACTCACCGTCGACCTCGGGAGCATACGCTACCTTCGCATTGGTGGGATCGACGTAGATCGCCATATAATAGAAGGCGCGCTGACGCAGCTTCCACTCGGCGTTGACGCGCTTCCACGTCGCGCCCGCGTTATCCGAACGATAGACGCCGCCGTGATCGGCTTGCACCATCACGTACACGACGTTCGGATTGCTCGGTGCGACGGCGACGCCCATCTTGCCCAGGATCCCTCTCGCAAAACCCGGATTGGTCGAAATCTTGCTCCAGTGCGCGCCGCCGTCGCGCGTTTTGTAGAGGCCGCTGCCCGGGCCGCCGCTGGTGAGGTTCCACGGCGAGCGTTGCGCCTGCCACATCGTCGCGTAGAGCACGCTCGAGTTGCGGGGGTCCATCACGATGTTGTTCGCACCCGTCGCATTGTCGACGTAGAGAATTTTTTTCCACGTTTTTCCGCCGTTGGTCGTCTTGAAGACGCCGCGTTCGGAGTTGGGTGCGAAAACGTGCCCCATCGAGGTTGCGTAGACGACGTTCGGGTTGTGCGGATCGATGACCAGCGAACTGGTCATGTGCGTCTGGCTCAGCCCCGCGTAATGCCAGGTCTTACCGGCGTCGGTCGTCTTGTAGATGCCGTCACCGGTGTCGAAGTCGCCGCGAATGTCGCTCTCACCGGTTCCGGCGTAGATGATCTTCGGATTTGACGGTGCCACGGCAATGGCACCAATGCTCGTCGCGATTCCGGGGATCTTCCCGTCGGTGATGTTCTCCCAGCTCAACCCGTAGTCGGTGCTGCGCCAGACGCCGCCCTGAACGCCGCCCATGTAGAAGAGATCGGGGTCGCTGGGGACGCCCGCGACCGCGACCACGCGCCCGCCGATGTATGGGCCGATGCTGCGCCACGCCAGCTTGCTCATCAATTGCTGCGTGGAGGGCGCGGCGGTTGCTGCATGCACGGCAAGCGGCCCGCCGATAAAAAGAACGCCAAGAACGGCGACGAGAATGCGCTTCATACACGACGTTATCAGCCGAGCGCTATCCGATTCCTTCAACCGAGCGCTTCGTACATTTAGCAACAGAGCGCGTGGGTACATTACGAACATGAAAATGCTCGCCACGATGTTTGCCTCCGCGTTGTTGCTCGCCCTCGTCCCTGCCGGTTCGAACCTGAACCTCGGATCGACGCTGATCGCCACCGGGGGCGGCGCCGGAAGCTATTCGACCATCCGCGCCTTCGACCGCATGGTCGGCCCGGACACTGTGCTCACCAACGAAAATAAAATCGCGGCACAATACGGTCAAACCAACGTCAACCAGTTCATTCGCATGTTCGATTACGCGATCTCCGACGCGTGGAAAGTCGCCGGCGAAGACAACGTTTCGATGCCCCCGCCCGGCCAACTCAGCGGACAGGCTCTCGCGACCGCGCTCGTCCAAGCCGGTATGCAGCAAGGCGGAACGTTCGATATCGATCATTTGTTCAGCCAGCTCTTCGGCGCGAAGGTCGCTTCGCAAGTGATGACGGATCTGAACGTGCGTTTCGGAGCCGGATCGTCGGGGAACTTTGCGCGTATGGCCGATCAATTCTTCACCAACATCGGACAGACGGTCGGCGTCAACGTCGAATAACGCGCGAATGACGCGCGAACTAGATAAGGGCGTTTAACCAACGCGAGGAGCGTTCAGGGGCCCGGCGAATGCGGCGGCATGCGACGCCTGCAAATACCCGGGCCCATGGCGCTTGCCGCGCTTGGCGTCGTCTTCGGTGATATCGGCACGAGCCCGCTCTATACGCTTGGCACGTGCTTCACGTCGGCAAATGCCCCGCCAACCTTCGAAAACACCCTCGGCATTATCTCGCTGATCGCCTGGGCGCTGATCGTCGTCGTCTGCATCAAATACGTGGGCGTTCTGATGCGATTCGACCACGAGGGCGAAGGTGGAATTCTCGCCCTGCTCGCGTTCGCCTCGCCGCCCAAACTGATCGGGAAGCTGCACGGCGCGCGCTGGCTGATTCCGGTCGTGGTCATCGGCGCTGCGATGCTGATCGGCGACGGCATGATCACGCCGGCGATATCGGTGATCTCGGCAGTCGAAGGTTTGGGGGTCGCGACCAGCGCGGCGCAGCCGTTTATCGTCCCGATCTCCGGCGCGGTGCTGCTCGCGCTCTTCCTGATCCAATCGCGTGGAACGCAGAACGTCGGTTCGTTCTTCGGGCCGGTGATGCTGGCGTGGTTCGCCGCGATCGCGATCGCCGGTGCGCGAGCAATCCTGCAACACCCGGCGATCGTTGCTGCGATCGATCCGCGGCACGCACTCTGGTTCGTGTTTCATCATGGGGCCGGCGGCTTCTTGGTCTTCGGCGGCGTCATCTTGTGCCTCACCGGCGCCGAGGCGCTTTTTGCCGATCTTTCACATTTCGGACGAATCCCCATCACCTTGGCGTGGTACGGCATCGTCTTTCCGTCGCTGCTGCTCAACTATTTCGGTCAGGGCGCGAACCTCTTGGGCAATCCAACAGCGCTCACGTCCGCGTTCTATGCGCTGACCGGCGGCTGGATGCTGATGCCGATGGTCGTGCTGGCGACGGCGGCGACCGTTATCGCCTCGCAAGCACTGATCTCCGGCGCGTTCACCCTTTGCGAGCAAGCCATCGCGATGAATTTGAGTCCCCGCATGCGTGTGGTCCACACCTCGCAAGCGCAGCGCGGGCAAGTCTACATCCCGTTCGTCAATGCGCTGCTCTGCGTCGTTGTCTGATCTTGGTCTTCACGTTTCGCAGCAGTGCGCGCCTGGCATCGGCGTATGGACTCGCCGTTGCGTGCACGATGCTCGCGACGACGATCGCGTTCTACGTGGTTGGGACGCACGTCTTCAAGTGGAAGAAACGCGCGGTGCTGCCGGCGATCGGCCTCTTCTTCGTGGTCGACCTGCTCTTCGTTGCCTCCGGCTTGCCAAAATTCATCGACGGCGCGTGGGTCCCGCTGGCGATCAGCGCGGTGATCGCGACGATCTCCCTCACCTGGCTGCACGGGCGCCGTTCGTTGGCGCGCGCGCTGGCCATGGATCAAGAGCCGGTCGCCGAGTATTCGACGCAGCGCAAACCGGTGCCGAATCCGACCGGGCGCAGCGTGCTGCTCACCAGCGATCCCTCCGGCATCCCGTTCGTGCGGCGTCATCTCTGGATGCCCGCGTTCCTCGAGGACAAGATCGTCATACTGCTCAACGTTCTGCCCGCTTCGCGACCCTACGTCGAGCAAGTGCGGCGTGTCGCGATCGAACAGCTCGGCCCCGCGCTCTTCCTGGTGAAGGCGAGTTTCGGGTACATGGAGACGCCGCAGTTGACGTACATCTTGCGGGCCTGCGACAAACTCGACTTCAACATGAACGACGAGCACACGACCTTCTTTTACGCCGTGCCCGCCATCGTCGGACTCGAGAAGGGCGGCATGCACCGCGGAGGGCGCGCGCTCTTCAGCTGGCTCTCGCGCGCGTCGCGTTCGCTCGTCGACGATCTGGAGCCGCCGCCGGATCGCCGCGTCGGCTTGGGCGTCGAAGTCCGGATGTAGCGCAATCGCCGGGGGATTTGCGTCCGGAATCGAAGTCGGCCCGATGCGCGATGTGTTCG
The DNA here is from genome assembly GCA_035502855.1 of Candidatus Baltobacteraceae bacterium. Classification (NCBI taxonomy): domain Bacteria; kingdom Bacillati; phylum Vulcanimicrobiota; class Vulcanimicrobiia; order Vulcanimicrobiales; family Vulcanimicrobiaceae; species Vulcanimicrobiaceae bacterium. Next base: position 39,885 of record DATJTX010000005.1, on the reverse strand, counting down.
CTACCGCCGCTGCCTGGCTCGAAGAGGGGCGCCGTTTCGCGCTTGCGACGCTCTGCGAACTCCGCGCAGCCAAGCCGGCACCCCTCGGAACGACGGTCGCGGTCGACGGGGACGGGCGGATCGCCGGAAACATCGGCGCCGGCTGTTACGAGAGCGAAATCATCGAAGCCGCGCAGGCGACGCTCGCCGACGGCGCGCTGCGTACGCTCGAGATCAACCTCGACACCGACGACGAACTCGCGGGCGGCACGGCGTGCGGTGCGGTGATGCGTCTGCTGGTCTGGCGCCCGGGAATTGAGTTTCTCGACGACGCGTTCGCGATCGGTGAGGGCGAGCGCGCGGTGAGGGTGCAGATCGGCGGATTCGAACACGTCTTTCCCGCGAAACAAACCTTGATCGTCGTGGGCGCGACCGCGCTCGCGGCCGATCTCGCCGCGATCGGGCGGCGGATGGACCTCAAAATCGTCGTCGTCGATCCCCGCCACGCGTTCGCGACCTACGAGCGCCTTCCCGACGCGAACGCGATCGTACGCGAGTGGCCCGACGAATATCTCCCGCATGTGCTCTCCGGCGATACCGCACTGATCGTGCTCTCGCACGATCCGAAATTCGATCTGCCGGCGCTGCGCTGTGCGCTGCGTTCGCCCGCCCCGTACATCGGACTCTTGGGCAGCCGGCGGGCACAGGCCGCGCGCCGCAGCGCGCTGCGCGCCGAAGGATTTGACGAGCGCGCGCTCGATCGTATTCACGGTCCGGTCGGGCTCGATATCGGCGGTACGACGACGGCCGAAACCGCGATCTCGATTCTGGCCGAGATCGTCGCGACGCGCAGCGGCCGTCCGGGTCGTCCATTGCTCGCGGAAAGCGGCGCAATACATTAGATGCTGCGCGTCGTTACCGCCGACATCACGACGCTCGAGGTCGATGCGATCGTCAACGCGGCCAATGAAGCGCTCGCGCGTGGCGGCGGCGTCTGCGGCGCAATCTTTCGCGCCGCCGGACCGCAACTCGATGCGGCCTGCCGGGCGCTCGCGCCGTGCCCGACGGGAGAGGCGCGCGTAACCCCCGGATTTCGTGCGAAGGCACGCTGGATCGTGCACGCGGTCGGCCCGGTGTGGCACGGCGGAACGGCAAACGAACCCGAACTGCTCGCATCCGCCTATCGCTCCGCCTTGAACGCCGCGGCAAAGGCCGGTGCGCGTTCGATCGCGTTTCCGGCAATCTCGACCGGAATCTACGGCTATCCGCGCGACCGCGCGGCCGATGTCGCGATCGCGGCGGTCAAGGAGTGGTCGTCAGCGAACGCACAGCCCGAAGAGGTGATCTTTTGCGCGTTCAACGACGACGACGCCGCGCTCTACGATGAGCGAATATAGACTACTCCCGCTGCTCTTCGGGCTCACGCTCGTCTCGGGGCTGATCGACGCGGTCAGCTTCCTCAAACTCGGGCACGTGTTCGTGGCGAACATGACCGGCAACGTCGTGCTCTTGGGCTTTGCGATCGGTGGGGCGAAGGACATCTCGATCGCCGGATCGCTCGTCGCCATCGCCGCGTTCATGTGCGGCGCGCTCGTCGGAGGCCGTTTGAGCCGCCGCGTCGGCGAGAGCGGCGCGCATCTGCTCTCCGTTACCACCGTCGTCAAAATCGTCTTGATGCTCGCCGCCGCGCTGTCGGCCTCGCTCTTCGCGATCGCCGGCCCCAGCGGTTACGCCATCACCGCGATCCTCGCGATCTCGATGGGATTGCAAAATGCCGCGGTCCGCAGTTTGAAGGTTCCCGACATGACCACGACCGTGGTCACGACGACGATCACCGGCATCGCCGCCGATTCGACGCTTGCCGGCGGAACGAACACGCGCGTGCGGCGCCGCGTCGCATCGGTACTGATCATGTTCGCCGGTGCACTGATCGGCGCGCTCCTGGTCTTCCGCTTTGGCGTCGCGACGGCGCTGACCGCCGCGGCGCTCACGCTGGCAATTCTTTCGGCTTGGGCCTGGCGGCTGCGTGCGGCGCCGCAACCCTGACCCGAACATCCGGTGTCCGACCGGATATGGCACAAGATCAAATCGCACGCACCGCGACCGTGAAATGGACCGGCGACGTTGCAAAGGGACATGGCGATATCACGACCGCGAGCGGCAAAGTCTCGGCATCGTACTCGTTTGGAACGCGCTTCTCGGGCGATCCGGGCACCAATCCGGAAGAGCTGCTTGCCGCTTCGCACGCTGCCTGTTTTACGATGGCAACCAGCGCGGTGCTCACCCGCGCCGGCCATCCGCCCACCTCGCTCGAGACGACGGCAACCGTTCATCTCGAACGCGAGGGCGAGGGCTGGAAGGTTCCGCAAATCGAGCTCGCGATCAGCGGCCTCGTTCCCGGAATTTCAGCCGCGGAGTTCGAGAATTACGCCAAAACGGCCGAAGCCTCGTGCCCGATCAGCAAGGCGCTGCGCGCGGTCCCGATCACTCTCCGTTCGGCGCTCGCTTCGTAAATTTGGCACGCGATTCGATCTCGCGCTTGATGTCGCGCAGGAATTCGTGTGCGGTCGCCTGCGCGATGCGTAAGCCGATGGCCTCGTCGAAGACCTGACCGGCTGCTCCCAGCGGCGGCGCGTAATGACCGCGCAGCTCGATGACGCTGCTCGCGGGATCCTCGCCGCCCCACGCGACCAGCGTGCCCTCGAACTGCGGGAAGACGACGGTCCCCTCGGGCTGCCAGGTGATGCGCACCAGGTCGTTGAGGCCCTCGTCGTCGCGGCCGGCCCGTGCCGTAACCCGGACCTCGCGCTCGATCGCGACATGCGAGCCGTCCAGCACGACGCGAAGGCGCATACGGGTGACCCCGTTCGCGTCTTGCCGGACGTCGAAGAACGCCATCAGGCCGGCCTCGGTAAGCTCGACCGGAGCGGCGACGTCGATTCGTTCGCGGAGTTCCTTCATGATCTCGTGCGCCTCATGTAGGACGCACCGTAGCAAGCCCAGGTGAACTATCCGGGAAGCAGGCGTTCTCAGGTCTTTCCTTATTTCAAAAGTGCTTCGATCTCGGCGAGCAGGCGCCGAGGGTCGGCGGGCTTGGGGAGAGCGCCGGCGATATCGTAGATCGCCATGAAGTCCCGCAGGGCGGCATCGACTTCGGTGGCGGTGTAGAGCGCCACCCGCGTGCCTCGCGTACGCTCGTCGGCCCGCAGCGAGCGAATGAACTCGGGACCGCTCATCGCCGGCATCGCGAGATCGATCATCACCAGATCCGGGCGGCACGCGATCGCCATCTCGAATCCCTGCGCGCCGTCGGCCGCCGCGATCGCACTGTGACCGGCGTGCGCCAGCAGCGTCGTGACCAGCAGCCGGGCATTCGGATCGTCATCGACGACCAACACGCTGGCCATTTTAGCGACCCTCGCGATGCAGAAGCGCCTCGACTTGCGCGACGAACGTGCGCGGTTCGATCGGTTTGGCGATATAGCCGTCGAACCCGACGCCGGCGATGCGCTCGCGGTCGCCCGGCATCGCGAGCGCGGTCACCGCGATCAGAGGAATCGCCGCACACCGCTCGTCGGCCTTGAGCTGCCGGGCCAGCTCGTAGCCGTCGATCCCGGGCATGAGCACGTCGGTCAGCACCAGGTCGAACTGCCCGCCGCGGACGGCTTCCAAACCCGCCTCGCCGTCCGATCGTCCCTCGGCCGCATGGCCGAACGCGCGCAGCAAGTACAGCATCAGATCGAGATTGACCGCGTTGTCGTCGATCACGAGAATCCGCGCCATGGCCCGCACTATCGGGGCAACGTAAACGTAAAGGTACTGCCTTTGCCGTACTCGCTGGTCACGGTCAATTCGCCGCCGAGCATGCTCGAAAGATTTCGGCATAGATAGAGCCCAAGCCCCGTTCCCTGGTGCCGGCGCGTATTCGAGGGATCCAATTGTTTGAACGCCTGGAAGAGGCGCTCCCGATCCTCGGGTTTGATTCCGATTCCGGTGTCGCTCACGCTAAAGGCAATTGCGGACCGGCCGTTCGCGTTGGAACTCCACACGTCGATACGCACCCCGCCGGCTTCGGTGTACTTGAGCGCATTGTTCGCCAAGTTCAGCAGAATTTGCCGGAGTGCGCGCCGGTCGGTCACGATCGGCTCGCCCGCGTCGGCAATCTGCGTCGTAAATTCCAATTCCTTCTCGAGCGCGAGCGCGGCGAGCGTGGACGCTACATCGTCGACGACCTCCCTCACCACGATCGGCTCGAAATGCAGTTCGATCTTTCCCGATTCGATCCGCGCCAAGTCGAGGATGTCGTTGATCAGCGAGAGCAGATGCTGCGCGCTCGATTGCACGATTTCGAGCTGGCGCTCCTGTTCCGGATTCAGCGGTCCCGGGAGCTGCATGAGGAGCGTTCCGGTGAAACCGATGATCGCGTTCAGCGGCGTCCGCAACTCATGACTCATCGAAGCGAGAAATTGGTCCTTGGCGCGGCCGGCCGTTTCGAGTTCGGTGTTGAGTTCTTGCAGCCGGCGTTCGAACGCCTTGCGTTCGCTCGAGTCGCGAATCGACGCGGAGACGAAGGTGCCGTCGCTCGTGTTGACCGGACTCAGACTGATCTCGACCGGAAACTCGCTGCCGTTTTTACGCAGTCCGTTCAGCTCGAGGCCGACGCCCATCGGACGAACGTGCGGATCGTGATAGTATCCCTTGCGCTCGCCGACGTGCCGCGTGCGATAACGCGCCGGGATCAGCATCTCGATCGGCTGGCCGATCAATTCCTCGCGGTAGTAGCCGAAGAGCCGTTCGGCCTGCGCGTTCAGCAGGCGAATGCGGCCGTCGGCGTCGACGATCAGCGTCGCGTCGGGCGCGTACTCGAGCAGCGGAAAACGGCTTCCCGCCAGGTCCTCGAGCGAAAACGCCGGAGTATCGGACATGCAGGACAAGAATATCCGGCACGATCTCGGCAACCTCCTCGGCATCGCGCTGGCGAACGTCGAGGGGATGATCGACGGCATCGTTCCGGCGACGCCCGAGCGCCTGGAGGCGATCGCCGAGTCACTTCGCCGCGCTCGCGATCTCCTCAAGAGGTCGAGATGAAGGGAGAGGCAAACGTGCCGAGCGCGCTCAGGAGCAACAACCCGAACGCGAGCCACAACCAGACCAGCGCGGTCCGTGATATGACCCATTTCCCGAGTACGCGGTGATCGCGCGCGATGCGAATGATCGCGTACAGCAGCGGTACCGCGGCGATCCCGTTGAGGACCGCGCACCAAAACAGCGCTTTGATCGGATCGAGATGAAAGAGACCCATCGTCGCTCCGGCCGCGACGCCCAGGACGATGATCGTGTAAAAGCCCCGCGCCCGGTTCGGCTTCAGATCCAACCCTTCGCGCCACCCCCACAACTCGGCGAACATATAGCCGGATGAGCCGGCCAGAACCGGAACCGCCAGCAGTCCGGTTCCCACGATCCCGATCGTAAAGAGCGTAAAGGCAAAATTGCCGGCCAGCGGGCGCAGCGCCTCGGCCGCATCTTGCGCGGTTGCGATGTTCGCGGAGCCGTGCGCGCCGAGCGTCGATGCGCAGGTGACGATGATGAAGAACATCACCAGATTCGAATAGATCGCGCCCGTGTTCGCGTCGGCATGCGCATCCGCGACGCGCCGCGGTGTGGGATCGGAATCCTGATTCGCCGTGCGCCGGGCCTGGCGCTCTTCTGCCGTCATCGACGTTTGCCAGAAAAAAAGGTACGGCGTAATGGTCGTGCCGAGCGCGGCCGTGAGCGTGGTGAGCCAGCCGGCGTTCCAGCGAACGTGCGGAACGATGAGGTTGAGCAACACGACCGGCCAATTGGCGTGCACGACGAACGCCGTGATGATATAGGCGAAGAGCACAATGCACAGCCAACGCATGATGTCGGCAAACGCGCGATACGTGAAAAAGACCTCGACGACGACGATGACCGCGGCAAAAAAGACGAGCCACACTTCCATCGGAACCGGCGCGAGCAGATGCGCCGAGACCGCCATCGCGTTCAAGTCGGCGCCGACGTTGAACGTGTTCGCCACGCCGACGAGGAGCGCGAGCGCGATCGCGAAGACCCGCGGCATACTGCGCACCAGCGACCACATCAATCCCGCACCGGTGACGAGCCCGATGCGAGCGCAGGTTCCGTCGATCACCGCCATCATCGGCGTGGTAACGAGCGCGGCCCAGAGCATCGAGAGGCCGGTCGACGCGCCGGTGATGGAATAGGTCGCGATTCCCGACGGATCGTCGTCCGCCGCACCCGTAATTAAGCCGGGTCCGAGCGATTTCGCCCAGCGCGCTACCCGGCGCGGAAGGCCGTCGAGATCCGTCGCGATGCTCATTCCGTAGTTCTTCCCTCGCGCTTCCCATCGGCTCGCCATGATAGCCGCATGGCACGATTATACCAGCGCCGCTACCTCAACTGCCCGTACAATCGCGCGCGCGAACTGCTTGCGGACGCGGTACGAGATGCGGCACAAACCGGCGCTGAACGTTGAAGATGCGCGCGCGGAGGATCGAACTCACCCTGCCGGTCGCGATGGCGCCGCCGGCGGCGCGTGAATCGCTGGCGCGGGTCATGCAGGCGCTGGCAAAGGCCGGCACGTCACCGGATCGATTCGCGCTCGCGGTACAGCTGACTGACCTTCACGCCGGCGTCGCCGGCGAAGTGCGAATTCCCGCCGAGCTGAGGGTGGCCGAGCGCCCGGTACATTGGGAGTACGGTCTTTCGATCCACGCGGCATCCGGCGAACGAATCTTTCCGGCATTCGAGGGCGCGCTGAGCCTCACCCCGGTCGGAAACGCCGCCGAGCTTTGGCTGCAGGGGTTCTACACGCCGCCCTTCGGCATCATCGGCGCGCTTCTGGACCGCACCGTCTTCCGCAATGTGGCCCGGCGCAGCCTCGATTCGTTCCTGAAAGGCATCGCCGGCGAGATCGCGGCCGATGCAAAAGAGCACTACAGCTTGCGCATCTTGTAGCCGACGCCGTAGACCGTCAACACGTACGCCGGGTTCTGCACGTCCGGCTCGATCTTGCGCCGCAAGTTGTTGATGTGCCGGTCCAGCGTTCGTTCGAAGATCGAACCGTCGTCGCTGAGTTTATCGAGCAGTTGCGCGCGGGTGAGGGCCACGCCCGCATTGCGCGCCAGCACCTCCAGCAACCGGAATTCCGACGGCGTCAAATGCGCCTGATGCTTTCCTACCCGCACTTCGTGCGCTTCGACGTCGATCTCGAGATCGCCGATCCGAATGAGATCGCCCGAACTCCCGCCGCCGCTGCCCTGCGCGCGCCGCAAGACGGCGCGGACGCGCGCAACGACCTCGCGCGGGCTGAAGGGCTTGGTGATGTAATCGTCGGCGCCGATCTCGAGCCCAACGATCCGATCGACCTCGTCAGCGCGCGCCGTAACGACGATCGCCGGGATGTCGCGTTCGCGAACCGCGCGCAGGATGTCCAGCCCGCTGCCGTCCGGCAGCGTTACGTCGAGCAGTAAGAGATCCGGGCGGCTGCGGTCGAGCGCCGCCATCGCATCCGCAAACGTCGAACTGACCGTGGCGGTGAAGCCGTCAGCTTGTAAATATCCCGCCAAGACGTCGCCGATCTGCGGTTCGTCCTCGACGATCAAGACCGTGCCCGACACGCGCTCCTCCGAATGTTCCAGGACCTGGGAAGGTGCCTTCCTTACTTCCGAACCCGCCGCCGCTAGGGTTGCAGTATGAAAACCGACTCTGACGAGCGGGACGTTCCGCTACCCGGCACTTTGGCCTTCGTGCTCGGCATCGGCGTTGCTTTCCTCATCGGCTGGTTTGCCCTATTCGCGTTGATGGCGGAGCGCTGGTAGATGCACATTCACCGCTACGAACGCTGGTGGATGACCTTTGGCCTCGCCATGCTGGTCGTGTTCATGGCCACCATCTTCATCGCCGCTTTCGCCGACAACATCAACCCACCGACCGGCTCTGCGACCATCGAACCGACCAAGGTTGGCTCGACGCCGCCCTTCGATCATCCGGGTTTACGCCAAACCGCTGACGGCAACTACGAGGCCTATTACGTCGCCCAAGTCTTCATGTTCAGCCCGTCCAAGCTCACGATCCCGCTCGGCAGCACCGTGACGTTCTACGTCACCAGCTCCGACGTCGTGCACGGCTTCGAGATCGCCCGCACCGACATCAACATCATGGCGATTCCCGGATGGGTCAACAGTGCGACCTACCGTTTCACCAAAGCCGGAACCTATCTGCTCGTCTGCAACGAGTACTGCGGGATCGGTCACCAAAACATGTACGGAACGATCGAGGTCAAGTGATGCAATCGGCTGTCGCTTCCAACCCCGCCGAGAACCGGCTCGTGCTCGCCCACGTCTACACGGCCACGATCGCCGTCTGTCTCGGCGCCGTGTTCGGCGTCCTTCAAGCATTTTCGCGCGCGGACGCCCTGCAAGCGCCGCAGTGGTTCGACTACTACCGCATGCTCACGGCGCACGGCGTGTTGATGGCGCTGGTTTTCACAACCTTCTTCATCACCGGTCTAGCCGAGTTCGTGCTCTATCGCAACATCGCCCGTCCGGATCGAAAGCTGACGGTGGGATGGATCGGCTGGTGGCTGATGTTCATCGGAACGGCGGTCGCGGCGGCGATGATCCTTGCCGGAAACGCGACCGTGCTCTACACGTTTTACGCGCCGCTCAAGGCGAGTCCGTTCTTCTATCTCGGGGCGACGGTGCTCGTGCTCGGTACCTGGGTCGTCGCCTACGAAGTCTTCGAAAACGTTCTCTACTTCCGGCGCAATCATCCGGGCGCACCGATTCCGCTGCCCGTGTTCATGATGGCGACGACCTTTCTCATGTGGATCATCGCGACGCTCGGCGTGGTCGCCGAGATGTACCTGCTGATTCCCTGGGCGTTCGGGTGGACGCCCGGTATCAACGTGCTGCTCACCCGCATGTTCTTCTGGTACTTCGGCCATCCGCTGGTGTACTTCTGGATCATGGGCGCCTACGTCATCTGGTACACGATCATCCCGACACGCTACAACGGAACCGTCTTCAGCGACGGCCTCGCGCGTCTGACCTTCCTCATGCTCCTGATTCTCTCGACGCCGGTCGGCATTCATCACGAGTTCATGGAGCCGATCGCCAGCAAGTGGAAACTCCTGCACATGGTGATGACTTACGGCGTCGTCATCCCCTCGTTCCTCACGGCGTTCGCGATCTTCGCCTCGTTCGAACTCGCGGCGATCAAGAACGGGCAGCGCGGGTTCATTCGCACGGTCACCTCGCTGCCGTGGAACGATCCATTCTTCGCCGCCGCCGGCTACGGCATGCTGCTCTTCATCCTCGGCGGCTTCGGCGGCATGGTCAACGCTTCGTACAGCATGGATACGTTGGTGCACAATACGATTTGGATCGTCGGCCACTTCCATGCGACGGTCGGCGGACCGGTGGCACTGACGTTCATCGGCGCGACCTATTGGCTGATCCCGCGGTTGACCGGACGCGAACTGTGGGGCCGCAGCATCGCGCTCTGGCAAGCGCGCCTGTGGTTCATCGGAATGCTGATCATGTCGCTCTCGATGCACTACGCCGGATTGCTCGGCGCGCCGCGCCGCACGGCCTCGGTCGACTACGCGGGCGCCGCCGCAGCGGCGCCATGGGAGCCGGCGATGCTCCTTGCAGCGGCGGGCGGCGGCATACTGTTCATCAGCATCTGCTTCTTCGCCACCGTCGCGATCGGCACGCTGTTCAAAAACGAGAAGACCCATGACACGCTCGCCGATTTCGCACCGGCCGAAGCCGGCGCTCCGACACCGGCGATATTGCAGCATCTCTTCCGCTGGAGCGCCGTCGCGCTCGTGCTGGCGGTACTCGCGTACACCGGACCATTCATCGAACTGTTTCACAGTCACGTTCCTCTTGCTCCCGGCCTGAGGACGTGGTAGGAGAGGAGACCACATGTTCAATACGATTCTCGTCGCGGTCGACGAGTCGGACGCAGCGAAATCGGCCGTCGAACTGGCCTGTCGTCTCGCCAAAGAGGACGGCGCCAAACTGCTCTTGGTCAACGTGGTCGACGTTTCGAAACTCGTCGCGGTCGCCGGCTATGAGACGCCTTATCCGATCGACGCGATCCAGATGATGCGCGATTCCGGTGCCGACCTGTTGAACAAGCAGAAATCGACCTGCGAATCCGGCGGCCTCAACGTTACGACCGCAGCCGGCGAAGGCGATGCGTGCGATGAGATCCTGCGCCTCGCCGATGAAAACAAGGTAGGGCTGATCTGCATGGGTACCCATGGCCGCAAGGGGCTTGCGCACCTCTTCATCGGCAGCGTCGCCGAAGGCGTCGTGCGCCGCTCCAAAGTTCCGGTGATGGTGACGCCGTCATGATCGACCCGAAGACGCTCTTTATTCGGCGATGCGACGATCGGTCGCGGCCGCGAGTTCTTGTAGGGCCTCGTCGATCTCGACGCGATAGCGCGCGTGTTCCAAGGAGGCCAGCGGCCGCGGTAATTGCGCGAGATTTGCACGTGCGTTCTTGCGGATCGCCGCCAACGAAGGCTGCGGATGGACGCGCTTGCCCGCGCGCATGACCGGCGCCAGCAGCGGTACGCCCTCGCGCGCGTCGCCGGCGAGCGCGATGCGATCGCCCAACATCGTGCCGCGATCGTCGAACGAGCGCCAGACTTGCTTTGCTCCCGGCCAGCTCGCCTTTCCGGGAGAGAGCTTGCGGCGCGGAATCCCATCGTAGACTTGTAGCTTGTACGCGCAATCAAGCGCGGGGGCATCGCTCGAGGTCGCCAGACTCGTCCCCATGCCGAAGCCGTCGATCGGTGCTTCTTCGCGAACGAACCGCACAAGGTCGTCCTCATCGAGGCCCCCGCTGCCGAAGATCGTTACCTCGGTCAGGCCGCCCGCGTCGAGGATCTCGCGCACGCGCCGTGCCTGCGCGGCGAGATCGCCGCTGTCGATGCGCACACCGCGGATCCTAATTCCCGCCGTCGCCAGCCGTTCGGCAAGAGCAACGACCTCATGAGCGGCATGCTCCGTATTGTACGTGTCGATCAGAAGCACGAGCCCTTCCGGCCGGGTGCGTGCGAACTCTTCGAATGCAACGACCTCACGATCGTGGGCTTCGATGAACGAGTGCGCCATCGTTCCGTACAGCGGAATCCCGAAGCGTTGTCCCGCCTCCACCGTCGCGGTCCCCGCAAATCCCGTGATGTAGGCAGCACGCGCAGCCAACAGGCCCGCCTCGGCGCCATGCGCTCGCCGCAAGCCGAAATCGACGAGCAGCTTCCCCGGTGCCGCCAGCACCATCCGCGCCGCTTTCGACGCGATCAGCGTCTGAAAGTGCAGCAGATTGATGAGTCGCGTCTCGACGAGCTGTGCCTGCGGCATCGGTGCGGTTACCCGCAGGATCGGCTCTTGCGCGAAAAAGATCGTGCCTTCAGGCACCGCGTCCACGTCACCGGTGAAACGCAGGTCCGAGAGCGATTCGACGAAGTCATCAGGGAATCGCCCGCCGGCACGCAGATACGCGAGATCGCCGGCGGAGAACTGCAATGCTTCGAGAAAGTCGAGAGCCTGCTCGAGTCCGGCCGCCATGAGGAATCCGCGACGGTCCGGTAAGGTTCGCACCGAGAGCTCGAACACGGCGATCCGGTCGAAGCCATAGCGACGATACGCCTGAAGCATCGCGAGCTGATAGAGATCGGTCAGCAGCGAGCTCTCGTTCATGTACGGCTCCAGCGGCGCACGCGTGAAAGAACAATGCGGATGCGAGCCCCTCGTTCGAGGGGTTCGCGCTGAGCGCCTTCTATTCGATCGCGCCGGATCGGCGCGGGACGAAGTCTGCTAGAGCCACCAATGCGCGCCGAGCGCCATGTTGAACGTCGCGGCGAACGCGCAGTACATCAGCCAGATTCCGGTGACCCAGTGGAAGAATCCAAGCGGTTTGGACGAGTGCACCACGCCGAAGCGCTCGAGGCCTTCCGCGATATAAACGAATACCAGACCAAGGAAGATCAACGCCACCGGAACGTCGCCGGCGCTGGAAAAGATCAGCAAGCCCAGGAGCGAGATCAAACCGAACGCGATCGACATCCAGGATTCGGGTGCGCCGTCGCCTCCGATCACGCGGCGTCCGCCGAGCGCAAACCAATGTACGCCGTACGCGGTGAACGCGAGACCCGCCATGTAAAGCGGCGCGCCTTTGAACACCTGAAACCACGTCAAGCCGACGAAGATATACGTGCCGGCAACGAATTGCATGAAGCCCGGCATCCAAATGCCCCACAGCCCCATGCTCCGGTCGACTTCGGGCGTGCGCTGCGGAAAGCCGAACAGCTCCTGCCCGCCATAGATGAAATAGCCCGTGGCAAGTCCGAAAAAGCCGATCGCCAACGGCACATAGTCCGAAGGCTGCAATGCGAATGTAGTCATACTTGTTAGTATACCCGACCTTTCGAACTTCCACTCTACAGGTCGTAGTCAACGGTAAGCGGCGCGTGATCGCTAAAGCGATTCTGCTTATAAATCGAAGCCGCGGAAACAGCCGAGCGCAAGCCCGGTGTGATCATTTGGTAATCGATGCGCCAGCCGAGATTGTTTGGATAGGCCTTCGGCCAGTTCGGCCACCACGTGTACTGTTTCGGCTCGTCATTGACCACCCGGAACGCATCGACCCAACCGGCACCGTCGACGAGCGCGTCCATCCACGCGCGTTCTTCTGGAAAGAAACCGGTCACGCTGCTGTTGCGTACCGGATCGAACGTGTCGATCGCGTTGTGCGCGATGTTGTAGTCGCCGCAGATGACGTACTCGCGTCCGGTCTTGCGCAATCCGGCGAGAAAGATCAGGAAGCGCTCGAGGAAATTCATTTTGACCGCCTGACGCGCCGGGCCGGAGGTTCCCGAGGGAACGTAGACGCTGGCGATGCGCAGATCGCCGAAGTCCGCTTCGATGTAGCGCCCTTCGGCGTCCATGTCGGGCCACCCCAAGCCTCGTGTAACCGCGATCGGTTCGCGCCGCGTATAGAGCGCGACGCCGCTGTAACCCGGCCGTTGAGCGTCGACGTAGTAGCTATGATAGCGCGCCAGCGCCGAGGCCTCGAGGGGAAGCTGATGCTCCTGCGAGCGCGTCTCCTGCAGTGCGACGGCGTCCGCGTTTTGCGCCGCAAGCCAGGCGAACAGCCCCTTACGCGCCGCCGACCGGATGCCGTTGACGTTGAGCGTGATAACGCGCATCGTGCTTCAGGAGAGGTGCAGCACGGCGGCGCCGCGCAGCTCGTCGTGTTTGAGCATCGTGAGCGCCCGGTTTGCGTCTTCTAGGTTCATCGGCACGGTGTAAGTCTTGATCGGAATCTCGCCGGCTATGCGGAGAAACTCTTCACCGTCGGCGCGCGTGTTGGCCGTGACGCTGCGTAGTTCGCGCTCGTAGAAGAGTTCGCGCTCGTAGTTCAGCGCGGGAATGTCGGTGAGATAGATGCCCGCGACCGCGAGCACTCCGCCACGATCGAGCGCGCGCATGGCGGGCGGCACCAGGTTGCCGGCCGGCGCGAACATGATTGCCGCGTCCAGGCGCGTGGGCGGGGTGTCCTCCGCCTCGCCGATCCAATCCGCGCCGAGCTCGCCGGCGAGATCGCGGTGCACGCCGCCCCGGCTCATCACGAAGATGCGGCACTTCCAATGCTTGAGCACTTGCAGCGCGAGATGCGCCGATCCGCCGAAACCGTACAGGCCGACGGTCATGCCCGGTTCGATCGCAGCGCGTTTGATCGCGCGGAAGCCGATGATCCCGGCGCAGAGCAGCGGCGCGGCATGCTCGTCGTCGATCGCGGCCGGAATAGTGTACGCGTACGCTTCGCGAATCGTGGCAAACTCGGCGTAGCCGCCGTCGTGATCCCAGCCGGTAAAACGAGCGTTGGGGCAGAGATTTTCGTGTGCGCGCCGGCAGAATTTACAGGTGCCGTCGGTGTCGCGTAGCCAAGCGATGCCGACGCGATCGCCGGGTTTGAAGCGCGTACACGCGGCGCCCGCGCGTTCAACGATGCCGACGATCTCGTGTCCGGGAACGATCGCCGGATGCTTCGGCGGCAATTCACCCTCGGTCACGTGTAAGTCGGTGCGGCAGACGCCGCAGGTGCGAATGCGCACGAGCAACTCGTCCTCGGCCGGAACCGGCTGAGGAATATCTTTGAGCGTCAGCGGATTGGTTTCGATTGCCGCCGGCTTCTCGAGCACCATCGCCCGCATCAGAACGAGCGCGCTCCGGTGGTAAAACGCATATCGTCGCGCGTCTCCAGCGAGAAGCTGTCGCTGTGCGAGGGTACGGCATCAATGATGAACTGCATGTGGTCACCCCACTGCTTGAGCTGCTCGGCGCCGATGTAGAACGGCGTCCCCTCGATCGTACCGAGTAAGACGTCATTCGCGCCCACGCGAAACTCGCCCGCCCGATAGCACATCGGCGCGCTGCCTTCGCAGCAGCCGCCCGATTGATGGAAAATCAACGGGCCATGGCACGCCTGCAGTCGCCGTACGAGAGCGACGGCTGCAGGCGTGAACACGACCCGTTCGGCCATTTCGGCGTTTAGAAGAAGCCCAGGGCCTTGTCGCTGTAGCTGACTAACAGATTTTTGGTTTGCTGATAGGCCTCGAGATCCGATTTATACGTCTCCCGGCCAAAGCCCGATTGCTTGTATCCACCGAAGGCCGCACCGGCCGGATAGAGATGGTAGCAATTGGTCCACACGCGGCCCGCTTGGATTTCGCGTCCGACGCGATAGGCGTTCGTGCCGTTGCGGCTCCAGACGCCGGCACCCAAGCCGTAAAGCGTGTCGTTACCGATTGCGATCGCTTCGTCCACGGTCTTGAAGGTCGTGACCGAGAGTACCGGTCCGAAGATCTCTTCCTGGAAGATGCGCATCTTGTTGTTGCCGACGAAGACGGTCGGCTTGACATAGTACCCGTTCTTGATGTCTTCGGAAACTTCGGCGCGTCCGCCGCCGGTGACGCACTTGGCGCCTTCTTCTTTGCCGATGCCGATGTAGCGCAGGATCTTCTCGAGTTGGTCTTTCGAGTTTTGCGCGCCCATCATCGTTTCGGGATTGAGCGGATTGCCGACTTTGATCTTCCCGACCCGCTTGACGGCGCGCTCCATGAATTTCTCGAAGATCGATTCTTGGATCAGCGCGCGGGACGGGCACGTGCAGACTTCGCCCTTGTTGAAGGCAAAGAGCGCGAAGCCTTCGAGCGCCTTGTCCAGGAATGCGTCATCGGCATCCATCACGTCGGCCAGGAAGATGTTGGGTGATTTGCCGCCGAGTTCGAGCGTCATCGGAATGATGTTTTCCGATGCGTACTGCATGATCAGCCGGCCGGTCGTGGTTTCGCCGGTAAAGGCGACTTTGGCGATGCGCGGGTTGGCCGCGAGCGCCTGACCCACTTCGGAACCCTTGCCGTTCACGACGTTGACGACGCCCGGCGGAAGCACGTCGGCGATCAAACTCATCAGCACCATCACGCTGAACGGCGTTTCCGATGCGGGCTTGAGCACGACGCAGTTTCCGGCGGCGAGCGCGGGGCAGAGTTTCCACGCGGCCATCAGCAGCGGGAAGTTCCACGGAATGATCTGTCCGACCACGCCGAGCGGTTCGCGGAAATGATACGCGACCGTCTGGTCGTCGAGCTGCGTGAGCGCGCCCTCTTCGGCGCGTAGGCAGGCGGCGAAATAGCGGAAGTGATCGGCTGCGAGCGGTACGTCCGCTGCCAGCGTCTCGCGAATCGGTTTGCCGTTGTCCATCGTCTCGACGCGGGCGAGTACTTGGAGATTTTTATCGATGCGATCGGCAATCGCGTTCAGGACCGCGGCGCGCTCCGCCGGTGAAACCTTCCCCCACGCGCTTTTCGCCCGATGTGCGGCGTCCAGGGCAAGTTCGATATCTTCGGGACTCGAACGCGCAAAATCCGCCAACGGCTGACCGTTGATCGGGCTGGTGTCGGTGAAATAGCGGCCCTTGACTGGCGGCACGAATTTGCCGCCGATGAAGTTGTCGTATCGCGTCTGTACACCGAGCTTTCTGACGAACTCGAGTGCTTCATCAAAGAGCGGTTTCGGCGTAATGACTTGAGTGGTCACGATGTATCCTCCTAGATTTCGAGGATAGACCGAGCGAGTGTAAAGCTCTGAGAAGATCGCGTTCCCCAAATGTTCACATGGCCGACCTAAGGAAGCTCTGAAGAAGTCCATGCACCGATCGTTCTGGCCCCGATGGCCGCAGATCCGAGGAGTCGGCGAGGGAGCATAGCCAGGGTGTTCTGTGACCGAGCCGACGACGATGGAGATGCGCCATCGCGGCCATAGCCCTTCGGGCAAGGGCATTTTCCGGTGCGGGTCTTCGTTGCATCCTCGGTCACAGAGCTCGTTGCTATGCTCCCTCGGATGCGCCTCGATTCGCACCGGAAATGCTCCTTGCGATCGGTACAGCGACTTCTTCAGAGCTTCCCTAACATCGCCCTTAGGAAGGCAGAACCACGACATGAAAAAGACGATGAAAGCCGCGGTCGTTCGCGCATTCGGCGAACCGCTCGCGATCGAAGAGCGCCCGGTCCCCGTCCCTGGACCCGGCGAGCTGCTCGTCGAGGTCGTCGCAAAGGAACGGTCGCGCTCGTCGGGTTGCCGCCGGGGGGCTTCACGACACCGATCTTCGACGTCGTGCTTCGCGGCCTGACGATCCGCGGCTCGATCGTCGGCACGCGCAAGGATCTTGCCGAAGCGATCGACTTCGCTACCCGCGGTCAGGTGCGCGCCGAAATCCACGTGGCGCCGCTCGAAGACATCAACGAGATCTTCGCCAATCTCGAAGCGGGCAAGGTCGATGGCCGGATGGTTCTCGACCTTGCGCTAGCGCCGAGAGAGAACGGAAAGCTCCCACCGGTAGCCGTCGGGGTCGCGAAACCATAGACCCATGTTCCGGGATCCGGGCGCCTCGGGGCCGATCTCGTCGCCCGGATCCTCAACGTCGACCTGGTGCTGCTTCAGCCAGTCGAGCGCCGCATTGAGCGCTTTCAAATCCGGCAGATGAAACGACATGTGCTCGATCGTCTTCGGATGCGGGGTTCCCTGGAATAAGACGATCGTGATGTCATCGTTGGTCAGGCCGACGTAATCATCGTCCTCGAACATCGTTCTCAAATCGAAGAGCGTGCGCCACCAATCCGCGCTCTTCTTCGCATCACGGACCGCGAGCCCGAAGTGTCCGACGGTTCCCAGGTGAATCTTCATCTACGCTCCAATCCGGTGAATCGATGTGTGGACGTTTTACCCTGACGAAGCCGCAACGCATCGGGGACGCCTACCCTCGCTATCGCTTCGAGGAATTTAGTGAGTACCGCCTACCGCGGTTCAATATCGCCCCGACGCAAGGCGTGCTGGCCGTCCGCAATGACGGCACGGAACGCGTCGAGCCGCTCGAGTGGGGAATCGGCGGCCGTATCAACGCGCGCGCTGAGACCGTCGTCTCCAAGCCTGCGCCATTGCGCTGCATTATCTTCGCCGACGGATTCTACGAATGGCGCGGACGCAAGCCGGTCTATTACACGATGCGCGACGAGCGCGTCTTCGTTTTTGCGGGAATTTGGGAACCCGCGATCAACGGACCGCCCGAGTGCGCGATCGTGACATGCCCTCCGAACGAACTCGTGGCGCCCGTGCACAACCGCATGCCGGTCATTCTCGGCGACAAGGCGCTCGATGAGTGGCTTGCACCCGGCGATCTCGACCCCGAACGCGCACGAATCTTCATGCAGCCTTATAGCGCAAATGAAATGACGGCGCGCGACGTGTCGATGCGCCTCAACGACGCGCGCAACGATCGGCCCGACGTTCTCCTCGACGACGATCCCGTGCAGGAGACGCTGTTCTAGCTTTTTACACCGGTAACGACTGCTGCGGCGTCGTCTTCGGCTCGGGTGCTTCGGGTTGCGGCTGATCTTTCGGCGCGAAGCGCAGGTACATGATCGGAATCAGCAGCAGCGTCAGCACCAACGAAGACGAGAGCCCGCCGATCACCACGATGCCCAGCGGCCGTTCCGCTTGCGATCCCGGATCGAGCGCGAGCGCCAGCGGCAGCATGCCCGCGATCATCGCGAACGTCGTCATCACGATCGGCCGGAACCGGTGATGCGCGCTCTCGACGATCGCGTCCATTTTCGAGAGGCCGCGCTCGCGCAGCTGGTTGGCAAAGTCGACGAGCAGGATGCCGTTCTTCGCTACCAGACCGACCAGCATGATCGAGCCGATCAGCGAGAAGAGGTTCAGCGTTTGATGCGTGATCGCGAGCGCCCCGAGTGCGCCGACCACCGCCACCGGAACGGTGAACATCACGATGAACGGCGTAACGTATCCATTGTAGAGCGCGACCATCAACAGATAGACCAGCAGAATCGAGAGCAAGAGCGAGACGCCCATCTCGGTCACCGTCTGCTGCACCTGCTGCTGGTTTCCACCCTGCACCGGCGTCACCGTGATCGTCGCGGGAACGTGCAACGCTCGCAGACGGCTTTCGAAGGCGCGCTGGACGTTGGAGAGGGCGGCACCCGGCGCGACGTTCGCGCCGATGAGGACGACGTTGCGCCGGTCGATCCGGATGACCAGCGGCGGAGCGGGTTGATTCTGCAGGTTGACGATATCGCCCACGGTGATGATCGAACCGTTGTTGGCGCGAATTGGAATCGACGATATACCGCTCAAGTTGGTGAGATCGCTTTGCTTGTAGATGACCTGCACGTCTTTGAGGCCGTCGGGTCCGGTAAATTCGGTCGCGGTGTAGCCGCCGTAGGCAGCCCGGACCGCGGTCGAAGCCGTACCGATGCTGGCATCGAGCGCGCGCGCGGCGTTGCGGTTGAATTCGACCTCGATCTGCGGTGATTCGAGCGCGTTGGAGGTCGTCGCGTCGATGACGCCCGGCGTCTGTTGGAGCGCGGCGAAGACACGATCCGACCACGCACTCGGGTCGATCGTCGCGCTGGCGACCACGTAGCCGATCGGCTGCGAGATGCCGCCCGATGGGTCGGTCGACGGAACCCCGGTCACTTGCGCACCGGGGAGCGCGTTTGCGATCTCGCTCGCGAGCGTCTGCGACCAATACTGCGTCGAACGGCGCCGCCCGCTCTTCAGAAAAACGTGGATCTGACCGATCGCGCCGTTGTTGATGTAGCCGCTGAGCGAACCTTCGTACGCACCGGCAATCGAGGTCTCGGATTGGAGATCCGGCACCTTCATCACGATCTTTTCCGCCTCGCGCACCGCTGCGGTTGTGGTTGCGAGCGGCGTCCCGGTCGGATAATTGATGTTGACGAAGAGCTCGCCCCGATCGACCGGCGGCATATATTCGAATCCGACGATGCCAAGCGGAATCAAGAGCAGCGCGAGAACCAGGCTGCCGAACGAAACCCACACCACCAGGCTGCGATGCTCGAGTCCCCAGCTGAGCGCGCGCTGCGCGTACCAGACGCGCACGCCGTCGAACCATTCGGTGAAGCGGTCGATGACCGGCCATGGACGCCAATGCGAGAAGAGCGCCCAGCGGCCCGAGAGCGCCGGCGTCACCGCGAACGAGACGAAAAGCGAGGTGAGCGTGGCGACCGTCACGACTAGGCCGAACTCACGCAAGAAGAGTCCGACCGAACCCGGCAAGAACGAGAGCGGCAGAAACACGACGACGATGACCAGCGTGATCACGATCGTCGCGATACCGATTTCCGAGATGCCGTTGATTGCGGCCGCTTTCGGCACCTCGCCTTCTTCTTGATGTCGCGAGATGTTTTCCAGCACGACGATCGAGTCGTCGACGAGGATGCCGATCATCAGCGTCATGCCCAGCAGGGAGACGGTGTCGAGCGTGAAGCCGAGCACCTGCATCGCAGCCAGCGTGACCAGAAAGGAGGCCGGAACGGCGATCATCACGACCACCGCCTTGCGCCACGAACGCAGGAAGAACAGCATCACGATCGCGGTGATGATGATGCCCTCGATCAGCGTGCGCGTCACGCCCGAGAGCAACTCTTCGGTGTACGTCGATTGCACGTTGAGCACCGAGAAATTGACCTGCGGATATTGCAGCTTGAGCCGGGGCAATTCGGCGAGCACCGCATTCGACGCGGTCACTTCGCTGGAGCCGGCAGCCTTCTGAACGTCGAGTTCGATCGTCGGCGTACCGTTGGTGTAGGCGTAGACGCGCTGAGTCTCGTAGGCATCCTGCACGTTGGCAACGTCGGAGATGCGATACAGACGCGACGTCGTCGTCCACGGATAGGTCGAGGACGTGCTCGAACCGGTCGCCGCCGTCGTCGTATTTCCGAGCAGTAGGTTGGCAACGGTCGGCACGTTTTGGATATCGCCGCGGATGTCGAGATTTGTTTCGCGATTCGGTTCGTAGACGATGCCGCCCGGTGCGCGCACGTTGTTGTTCGAGATCGCGTTGATCACGTCGGTGAGCGTGAACCCTGACGATCGGAGCTTGTGCGGATCGACGTTGACCTGAATCGAAGCGGTGACGTCGCCGTTTTCCTGGACGTACGAGATGCCTTGCACTTGCTCGAGCGTAGGGACGATGTCATTCGTCACGATCGCCGAGAGCGCGCCCAGCGAGAGCGTCGACGAGGAGGCCGCCAGCGAGACGACCACTGCCTCCGACGGGTTGTAAATGGAGATTTGCGGTGTGGGCAGATCGGAGGGCAGTTGATGCAGCGAGTTTTGCACGCGCCCCTGCACCTGCACGAGGTCCGTATTTTCGTCGGAGGTGAGCGAGAAGACGGCGACGATCGTGGCTTGGCCGGGCTCGATCGAGGTTTCGACGTAGCTCAAATCCGGCGCGCCGGCGATCTCATCTTCGAGCGGCCGCACGATGGCGTCGCGCATCTCCGTGGTCGAGGCGCCGTTATAGGTCAGCAGCACCTGGATCGAGGGAATATCGTAATTCGGCAACTGCTGTTTGACCAAACGAAAGCCCGAGAGCGTGCCGGCGATGAGCACGAGGCACAAGAACACGGTGACGAGCGTCGGGCGTTCGACGAAGAGCCGCGTGAACTTCATACTGCCTGCGCCTCCTTCGGCGCCGGAGTGGGTCCGAGCCACATAAAAATGACCGGAACGAGCACGAGCGTGAGCACGAGCGAGCTGATCAAACCTCCGATGACCACGATACCCAGCGCCTGACGCTGCGCACCGCCCGGATCGAGCGCAAGTGCGATCGGCGTCATACCGGCGATCATCGCGCACGTCGTCATGACGATCGGCCGGAAGCGTTCCTTCGCCGCTTCGATCATCGCGTTGACCCGGTCCATGCCGCTCTCTACCATGTGGTTCGCAAAGTCGACCAACAGGATACCGTTCTTCGAGGCAAGGCCGACCAGCAGCACCGTTCCGATCAGCGAGTAGAGGTTGAGCGCCTGCCGCGTGATCGCCAGCGAGGTCAATGCCCCAACCGTCGCCACCGGAACGGCGAACATGATGATGAAGGGCAGACGATAGCTGTTATAGAGTGCGACCATCAAGAGATAGACGAGAATGCCCGAAAGGATCAGCCCCGAGCCCATACCGATCACCGTGTCGGAGAGATTCTGCTGATTGCCGCCGACGTTCGGCTTGACGCTCACGCCCTGCGGCAAGTGTAGCGCCGCCAATTTCTGCTGGAAGCGCTTCTGCACGGTCGAGAGCGGGACGTTCGGAGAAAGATTCGCCTGGATGTGCACGACCGTCTCACGATTCGTCCGCGTCATCAGCGGCTCGGACGGATCGTTGACCAGTTTGACGATGTCGGCCAGACGAATGATCGAACCATTATTGGCGCGCAGCGGCAGCGCGAGCAACGTCGCGATCGAGGTCTGGAAGCTTCGCGGATACAGCACCTGCACGTATTTGATCCCGTGCGAGGTCTGAATCTGCGTCGCCAACGTTCCGCCGAACGCGGCGCGAATCGCCGCCGCGGCCTGGCCGATGTTGACGTTGAGCGCCCGAGCGCTGTCCCGATCGAAATCGATGTCGAGTTGCGGCGCGAGGTTCTCCGACGAGCTGTTGACGTCGATTGCGCCGGGGGTCTGTTCCAGCGCCGCGAGAACTTGCGGCGCATATTTCTCCGGCTCATCGTCGGCCGAGGTGACCAGATAGTCGATCTGCTGCGAACTTCCGCCGCCGAAGCCGGTCGCGGCAACCGAAAGGATCTTCGCGCCGGGTGCGAGTTTGCGCGCCATCGCACTGAAGCGCTGTGCCCACTGCGCCGTGCTCAGTTTGTGATTGTCTTGAAGAAACACGTGAACCTGGCCAACGCTGCCGAGATTGATCGATCCCCCGAAGCCGCTCTGCGTACCGCCGGCGATCGCGGTGTCAGATTGCACGTCGTGAATGCGCGCAAGCTCCTTGGTCATCGCCGCGATCGTCGCGTTGACCTTGGTCAGCGGCGTACCGGTCGGGTAGGTGAACTGCACGAAGACCTCGCCGCGATCGACCGGCGGCATGAACTCGAAGCCGATGATACCGAGTACGGGCAACATGAGGGCCGCGATCACCGCGCCAAACGATCCGATCACGACCAGGCGCGGACGCCGTAATGCCCAGGGCAGCGCGCGCTGTGCATACCAAAGCCGCGTCTGTTCGAAGAGCCGAGTGAAGCCGTCGATCAGCTTCGGCGGTTTCCACTTCGAAAGCAACGACCAGTTGCCCGCCAGCGCGGGGGTTACCGTAAAAGAGATGAAGAGCGAGGTCAGCGTCGCGGTGACGACCACGAGGGCGAACTCTGAAAGAAATCGTCCGACCGTACCGGGCAGAAACGCGATCGGAAGAAAGACCACGACGTCGACCAGCGTGATCACGATGGCCGCGGGGCCGATCTGCGTGCGGCCCTTGATCGCGGCCTCCTTGGGTTGCTCACCATTTGCGTGATGACGTTCGACGTTCTCGATCACGACGATCGAGTCGTCGACCAAAATCCCGATGATGAGCGTCATCGCGAGCAGTGAGACGGTGTCGATCGAGAAATTGAACGCCTTCATCAGCGCGAGCGTTACACCGAGCGACGAGGGGATCGCCACCATCACGACGATCGCGTGACGCCACGAGCGCAGAAAGAACAGCATCACGATCGCGGTAATCACGATCGCTTCGGAAAGCGTGCGCATCACTCCGAAGATCTGATCCTCGGTGTAAGCGGCCTGATCGTTGATCACCTGGAAGTGAATCTGCGGATACTGCTTCTCGATTGCGGGCAATGCGGCGATTACGTTGCGCGCCGCCACCACCTCGCTCGCGCCGGTCGCCTTTTGCACGCCGAGCGAGATCGTCGGCACGGTGCCCACATAGCTGTATTGGCGTTGCGGCTCGTAGCCATCGATGACGTCGGCGACGTCGGATATGCGCATCTGGCGTGGCGCGTAGGTCCACGGGTTCACATTCGAGAGCGACGGACCCGAATACGACCCGCCCCCGGCACCGGCGCTTGGAGCGGCCGGAGCCGCAGTACTCGACACGCCCGCGGCAGATGCCAACTGTAATTGAGGATACGGCGAGGGCGCGGGGTTGACCGGGCTTGCCGTTGCGGAAGGCGACGACGCCTGCGGCGTGCCGACGGCCGCGGGCGAGGCCGTCGCGGGCACGGGATTCGACGGTGTGGTCACGCTCTGCGAACCGGTCGAGGGGCTCGTCGCACCCGCCTGGCTCGTGCCGGCCGTAAGGGTCGAGGGTGCGCCCGGTGCTCCGGGCACGGCCGGCTCGCTGTATGTTGCGTTGCCGAATGCCGTCGTATACTGCGATGCCGCGCTGATCAGCAGATTCGCGACCGACGCCTGCGTCGTGAGGTCCCCGCGCACGTCGATCGTCGTCTCGTGTCCGGGAAGATACGCAATGCCGCCCGGCTCACGATTGTTGTTCGCTTGGATCGAACTGACGATGTCGTTGAGCGTGTATCCCGCTGACGTGAGCAGGTTCGGATTGACTTGAACCTCGTAGGCCGGCGTCACCGTTCCACCTGCGTTGACGTTCGAAACGCCGTCGACTTGTTCGAGCGTGGGCACGATGTTGTTGGTCACGATCGCCGAAAGCTGGCCCGGGGTGAGCGCACTGGAGCTTACGCCGATCGTCACGACTGTTGCTTGTGCCGGATCGAACGTGCCGATCGTCGGCGCGGGCATATCGCTCGGAAGCTGCGATTGCGCAATCATGACGCGGCGCTGGACCTGCACGAGATCGGTGGTTTGATTCGAGCTCAGGTCGAAGGTCGCCGTGATCGACGCCTGTCCCTCCTGAATCGTCGTGTTGATATAGTCGAGATCGGGCGCACCGGCGATGGCGTCTTCGATCGGCCGCACGATCGCGTCACGGATCTCGGTCGTGGAGCCGCCGGGATAGCTCAGGCGAACGCCGACGACCGGAAAGTCGACGTTCGGGAATTGTTGTTGCGTGATCGTCATCACGCCGATCGTCCCGACGACGGCGATCAGCGCGAGCAAGACGAAGATGATCGTGGGCCGCTGGACGCACAGCCGCGTAAGCCACATTTAGGGCATTCCTACGGCCGCTTATGACCGGACCAATGATGCCCGGGAGATGCGCCGGCACCGGGAGACGCACTGGAGCCGGGCGATGCGCTCGCGGCCGGCGATGGGCTCGTGTCGGTGGTCGCGACTTGCTCGCCGTTCGTGATCCCGAGTTGCCCGTTGGAAATCACTTGCGTGCCGTCGCTGATGCCGGTGACGATCGAGGTGGTGCCGTCGCTGCCGAGTTCTTCCACGCTTTGCTCTTTAGCCGTTCCGTCGGCTGCGACGGTCATGATGGTCGTGTGCGAGTCGTCGAGAAACGCCGCGGTCGGAATCCCGACGCCGCTGACGCGCGGGAGATCGATCGTGCCGGTAACCGCCATACCGGACTGCAGCCGGTCGCCGGGATTCGGCACGATGACTTCGACGGTGAAATTCGTCGAGCCCGGCTGCACCTGCCCGAGCACCGCGTTGACGCGCCCGGTATACGACGCATTCGGCACGCCGGAAACGGCGATGGCTGCGGTCGCACCGCGCGGGATTTCGAAGACGTTCGACGAGGACGCGTTCAATTCGGCGTAGACCGGATCGAGCTGCTGCAAGGTGAAGATCGTACGCGATCCAGGGTACTCACCGGGATTCAGATTGCGGTTTACCACGATTCCGTTGACGGGGGAAACGATCGTCGCCCGTTCGATCTGCGCCTCGATTTGCTGGGCCTGCGCATGCGCGGATTGAGCGTCGGCGATCGCCGACGCTACGGTCGCGGCCTGAAGACCTTGCAAGTTGTTGCCGTTCACTTTGGCGTTGAGCACCGCCGTATTATAGGTGTTCAGATCCTGCACGTAGCTCGAGCGGGCCGCTTCGAGCTCCGATTGCGACACGTAACCGCTTTTGTAGAGCGAGCTGTCCTGATCGTACACCAGCTTTGCATTGCGCATCGCCGCCTGTGCCGCTTCGACCTGATTCGTTCCCGATCCGAGATTGAGTTGCGCTTGATACTTGGTTTCGACCGCGCGCGCGTCGGCCGATTCGGCGTTACGCAAGTCGGCGTTGTAGTTCGCCACCAGGTCCGTCGTATCGAGGACGGCGAGCACCTCGCCGCGGTACACGTGATCCCCTTGCAGGACGTTGACGCGGTCGGTTGGTTCGCTGAGCGAACTGGAGATCGAGACATTTTGATACGGCGCAACGATCCCCGCAATCTGCACTTTCGGTTGGACCGTTTTTGGCGCGGCCGTCGCGACGGGAATTGCCTGCGGACTCCCCTGGCCGTAACCGCCGCGATGATGACGGGTCGCGCCGCCGCCGCACGCGGCGACGGCGAGGCTCAGCGTCGTGAGCGACGCGCCGAACAGGGCTTTCTTCAATGCACGCATCGCCGCCAAGCTACGCCATCGGGCAGAGCGATTCCTGAGAAACCACGCCGGCTGAATCAATTTCTCAGCTTCCTCGGGTATAGTTGTGGCGTTATGAGTAGCTGGGTCAACCGGGCCCTGCGCGTCCCCGCCGCAGCGGCCGCATTCATCAGTCTTGCAATCATTCCGGCAATCGCACTCGCGCAACCGATGCCAAGTTACGCTGTCGCAAAAGTCGAAACGATCAAGGGAACGATTTCGAGTTTTAACGGAGCCACGACGATGTACGTTCGCGACGTCCACGGCTATATCGATGACGTGACGCTCCATCAGGGCACCATCATCAATCCGACCGGCATACGGCTTCAGCCCGGATACCCGGTCACAATTACCGGCCGTCCGGATGGCCGCACGTTTATCGCCGATGAAATCGACACGCCCTTCCGCAGTTATTACGGATACGCTTACCCGTATTACGGCCCGCTCTACGCTTACCCGCCGTACTCGCTTCGCCTCGGTTTCGGCTGGGGATGGGGCGGCGGCTGGGGCCGGTGGCGCCCCTAGAAAGTAAGCTTGCGGCCGGTGTCCAATTAAGGGCGGCATGTCGAACGTGCCCACCACCGAGGACCGGCGTAAGTCCGATCGTCGCAACGGTGACCGGCGGATCGTAACGATCGTCGTCGCCGTCGAGCGTCGCTTGGGCCAGCGCCGCAAAGGCGACCGGCGCCTGGTCTGAAGAGAGGCCTCGACGGGTGAGGGGTACCGAAAAGAGGAGCGACGGCGCTGATGTGCCGTCGCCGTTTTCGCCTGCGCCGCTGCGAAACGCCCCCAGGAAAGTTCAAAGCCCGGGCCAATAGAGCCAGTTCCTTTTATTTGGTACCTCTATGAACGTCAAGGATCTTCAGTACGCGCTCGCCCTCGAGCGCCGGCGCAGCTTCAGCCGCGCGGCGGAAGATTGCGGCGTTGCCCAGCCGACGCTGAGCGCCCAGATTCGCAAGCTCGAAGGTGAGCTCGGAATCGAACTGTTCGAGCGCGACGGCCGCACGATTCGCGTAACCCCCGCGGGTGAGCTGATCTTGGACCAGGCCCGGGTCGTGCTGGAGGCGGTCGGACGTATCGAAGAGTTGGCGCAGGTGCGGGCCGATCCCATGGTCGGACCGATCCGGTTGGGCGTCATCCCGACCTTGGCGCCGTATCTGCTTCCCGAGATTTTGACGCCGCTGCAAGCGCAGCTTCCCTTTGCGCCGCTGGTGGTCGTGGAGGACATGACCCATCGGCTCATCGAGTCGATCGACGCCGGACGGCTGGACGCGGCGCTGGTTGCGACCGACCACAGCGACGGCAACCTTTCGGAGATCGCGCTGTTCGAGGAGCCTTTTAGCCTGGCGCTGCCGCTGGAGGACCCGCTCGCGACGCACGAACGGGTGCGGGTCGAGCAACTCGACCCGAGCGCGTTGATCCTCCTGGCCGACGGGCACTGTCTTTCGGACCAGGCGCTGGCGCTGTGCGGGCAGACGCGTGGGCGTGGTCTGCGCAGCGACCTGAGCGCGACGAGCCTCGAGACGGTGCTGAATTTGGTCGAGGCGGGGCTCGGGATGACGATTGTGCCCGAGCTCGCACGGGCGCACTTCGAGGGGCGCTTTTCGCGGATTGCTTTCCGCACGTTGGAAGGACCGCATTCGGCCCGCTCCATCCGCGTCATTCACCGCGCGTTCGTGCCGCGCCGCCCGGCCATCGAACGACTCGCCGCGACGATCCGGAAGAGCGTGCCGATGGGAAGCCCGGCGTAAAGCGTGTAAGATGGACCTATGGCCGACGTGAATCGCGATCTCTCTCTCACGACACGGATCAATATTCCGAATTTCGTGCCGTTGATGGATCGTCTGCGCGCCGAGAACCTCAAACGCGCAATCACGCTGCTGCACGTTCGCTCGGCCGAAGAGGGCGAGTGGATCTGTTCCACCGCGTCCGCGCGGCTGATGCGTGACAAGGTGAACGTGTTGGGCCCGACGGACGGCAAGATGATCGATGTGGTCGAACAGGCCGTTCGCGTGAAGGCCGCGATCGTTTTTGGCGGCGAGCTTCGGCGCGCCGAAGATGCGCGCGCCCTGCGTGCGGCCGCAACTTTCGGCATTCGGCCGGTCGCGTTCGTCGCGCGCGAGACGCGGCGTGACGCGAACGATCTGCTGACGATGCTCGGTCCGTGGGGCAGTTTCGACGTCGTTTTATTGAGCGAGCACGATTAGTCGAGCTTCAGCGCGCTCTCGTAGACGGCGACGCACGAACCGCCGACGCTCACCTGCTGCACGTATGTTCCCTCGACCGTGAATCGCGCCGCCAGACGGCTCGGACGCCCCATCGCGCGGCCTTGCTCTACCTCGAGCGAGGTTCGGCTTTGATCGAGCAAGCGCCACCATCCGAGGGCTGCGCACAGCGGCGCAATCGAGGAGCCCGTGGCGGGATCCTCGCCGACGTGGTGCGCCAGTGCGGCGAACATGCGCGAATACGCTTTGCCGCCTTGGTAGCTGAAGATCAATACGTCGCCTTCGCCAACGCCCTCGTTGGTTGCCGCGACCAAGTCGTGCCGATCGAGCATCACCCAGTCGACGTTTTGCTCGGTATCGAGCAGCACGCACAAGAACCCGACGCCGCGCCCGCCGAACACTTGCGGCGGCATCATGACGGTGGAAACCGGCAATCCCAGCGCCTGCGCAACGGCCGCGCGATCGAACGCCGCGCTGATCGCTTCGGCGGGAGGCGGCGTCATCCACCACATCTCGCCCTCGCGCCGCACGGGAATGAGCCCGGCTTCCATCTCGAAGGTCAGGTCGTTGCCCGCGCGCCCGGCCTGCTGCAGCACGAAGGCGGTGCCCAGCGTCGGATGGCCCGCAAACGGCAACTCGTGGCCGGGCGTAAAAATCCGAACGCGCTGGGTTGCGCGTTGATCGCCGGGCCGGATCACGAAGGTCGTCTCTGACAGGTTCATCTCGCGCGCGATCCGCTGCATCAACTCGGCGTCGAGTTCGTCGGCATCGAGCACGACGGCGAGCGGGTTCCCACAAAAACGCTCGGACGTGAAAACGTCCACGTGATATAACGGCAGCTCCATGGCCCTCCCACTGTATCATGCCGTCGCGGCGAACGCACCCAGCCCGGAAGCGATATTCACGCGCGCCCAAGCGGTGTGGAACGCGCGTGCGGTGCCGCCGTACGAGTCGTTCACACTACCGTGTGCGGCGACGCTGCTCGCACAACGCTGCTCCGCCGGGACGACCGTGCAATTCATCGTCCGTCTGGCCGACGGTCGAAGCTTTGCGCAAACCGTCGCGGCCGACGGCCGCCCATCGACGGTCTTGGTACGCGGCCAATACATCGCCGGTCCCGCCGGCGCGCCTCTGGGTTTCTACCGGCGCACGCCCGTTCCGGGCGCAAGCGCACCGCCGGCTGCGCCGAACCTCGCGCCGGATCCGTTCGCGACGATCGCGGTCGTATCCGCAGTCGATCGCGCGTACGCGATCGTCCTCGCCGGAATCGTCACCGTGAACGGGCGCGAATGCTACGACCTTCAGCTGCGCGCACTGCGCGATCCGGAGAGCTATCCGCTGCGCGAGCTATGGGTCGATACGACGACCTACGACGTCGTGCGCCTGGCCTACGCGTGGCCCTACAACGGCGTCACCGCCCGAGTGACGTATGACTTTGCGCCGGTCGGTCCGCGTGACATCTGGACCGTCGTTCACATCGACGCCGTCGCGGTTTCGCACGCGCTCTTCACCACGCATACCGAGCACGTCGCGGAAGATTTGCACGATATCACCTTTCCCGCGGTCGAACCCGACGCCGATTTCGTTCCTTAGGGACGCAGAATCGAGATCGAAACGACCGGCATGTTTCGGGCGTGGGCAGCGTTCGCAAAGTGTTCGGTGAGATCGTGCCCGGTTCGCAGCTCTTCATCCCACACGACGATCGCTTCGGCCGCCTCGTGCATCCCGGCGGCGATTGCCGCGGCTGTATCGAGAATTCCGAAATTCGTTTTCTCGTAGACGGAGGGATCGTTCGGATCGAGGCCGAGGAGCGTCAGCGCATGCTGCGACTGCGCCTGCGCGATGAAGCGATCGTAGCGCTCGCCCCACGGATATGCGCCGCGACGATCCGTCACCGAGCCCGCGCGAAAGCGTTCGATCGCATACGGCAGCACGATGTGCCGCGCGATGCGCAGCTCCTCGGCGGCGGCGAGCGCGAGGAGATCGGCTCCGCAGGCCGCGGCGCAGACCAAGACGCGGACTCCGTCCCGCTCGAGACGCGCGCGGATCGCGCGTTCGACGGCAGCAATGTTGGCAGGCGGAAAATGCGGCTCGGGCGCGTTGGGCGCGTCGATCCGCCTCCCGGCTAGCGCGGCGATCATCGGACGGTAGTTCGGCGGAAGGTCGCGTATCCCCCAAAAAGAACGATTGCCACATGGCAGTCGCGATCCCGTTGATCGTTGCCGTAACCGGTCATCGCGATATCGCTGCCGGCGCGGATGCCTCGCTGCGCGAGCGGTTCGGCGAACTCATCGACCAGCTTGCGCGGCAATATCGCTGGACGCCCCTGACCCTGCTCTGCGGGCTGCGGCCCGGCGCCGAAATCCTGGCTGCCGAAGAGGCGTTGGCGCGCGGCATTCCGGTGATCGCTGCGCTGCCGATGGCGCGCGAACGCTACGAGGCCACGTTCAATCAGCAAGAAGTCGCGCGGTTTCGAGCGGTGCTCGCGCAATGCGAACGGGTCGAGACCGTCGGAGCGGAACTGCCCGTCCACCTGGCTTACTACGGCGACATCGTCGTCCTGTTTTGGGACGGCGTCGAGGGTTCGGACGAAACGATCGCCGAGGTCGTCACGATGCGCAAGTCGGGCATCCCCTCGCGGCACGCGATCCTCGGCACCTACGTCCCCGACGTCGGGCCCGCCTATCAGATCGTCACACCGCGTGAAGGACAGCCCGCACCGCGCGGCGCGTTCACGCTCGAGCCGCGCTGTCCCGATCGATTCGACGGGGACAAAACCTGCGAACACGATTTTCTCGCCGCGCTCGATCGATACAACGATTTCGATCGCGATCTGAGCGCAACGCCGGGCGATGCGCGCACCA
Source organism: Candidatus Baltobacteraceae bacterium (assembly GCA_035502855.1). Lineage (NCBI taxonomy): Bacteria > Bacillati > Vulcanimicrobiota > Vulcanimicrobiia > Vulcanimicrobiales > Vulcanimicrobiaceae > Vulcanimicrobiaceae bacterium. The sequence continues at coordinate 8,870 of DATJTX010000005.1, read as the reverse complement.
CCTCGCTCGCCGACTTGATGAAGCGGATCGACGGCGCCGCCAACCGGCTGCAAATCTGGCACCTGCGCATCGTCCAAGGGCTGTACATCCTCGCATTTCTGGCCGGCGCCGCGCAGCTGGTCAACGAAGGCCCGCGAGGACTCGAGATCAAGCTCGGCGTTCTTGCCCTGGCCTTCGCCTGCTTCGTGGTCGCGCGCCGGTTCGATTTCGAGAACCGCTACCAAGATTACCGGGCGCTCGCGGAAGCGCTGCGCGTGCAGCAGGCATGGCGCGCCGCCGGCCTCCATTTGCGGGTCGAGTCGGAGTATCTGCGCATGCAGCAAGACGAACTCTCATGGATCCGCATGGCGCTGCGTACGATATACCTGCTCTACGTCCATGACTCGCATCTGGAAAAGAACCCCGCCGCGGTTTCGGGCTGGATCGACGACCAGCGCACGTATTACGCGAACGCGACCCATCGCCAACAGCAGCTCGCGCGCCGCTACATCGTGCTCGGGCGTATGCTCACGTTTCTCGCGCTCGCCTTTTCGATCCCGGCGGCGGTCGCACTCCTGATGAAGTATCCCGGCCCGTGGACGCCGTCACTCACCAGCGTCCCGGTCGCGGTTGCGGCGCTCGCCGCACTTCTCTTGCGCTTTTACGTTCAGCAACGCGGTTTTCAAGAGAACGCGCGACGTTATCATCACATGCTCTTCGTTTTCGATTACGCGCAGCGCCGCATCGCCGGAATGGACTCGACCTCACCGAAGGACGCCTACGACAAGACCGTCGGCGACCTCGGCAAGGAAGCATTGGCGGAGCACGCAAGCTGGCTCGTGCTGCACCGCGAGCGTCCGCTCAACTTCGTCGCGACGTAGTTGCGTTAATCGTGGTGAACGATCAGCCGTTGCAGGAGTCGCGGCAGGCCGAACCGCGTGCGCGGTGCAGCACGTTCCGCGTGACGGGGCATCCCGGTGAAATTGATGATGAGCACGCGCAGCACGCCGGCGGCCGGAATCGCGATGAAAAGCCCAACAGGACCGAGGATCTCGCCGACCAGGAGCAGCGCCAGCAGCACGCCCAGCGGCGTTAGCGCGACGGTACGGCTGACGACGTTGGGCGCGATGACGTTCCCCTCGAGTTGGTTGATGATGACGATCCCGAGCGTCACGGCGAGCGCATTCGTCAGGCCGTTCGTGAGGTACGCGATCAGAAACGCCGGCAGCCAGCCGGCGATTGCGCCGACGTACGGAATCACGTCCACGGTCCCGGCAAAGACCCCGATCAATACCGCGTAAGGGACGCGCAATCCGAGCAGGAGCAGCGTCATCAGCAGTCCGACGGTGATGGCGACGAGAATCTGCCCGCGAATGAAGCCGCCGACGACGTTGTCGAGGTCCACGATGATCCGAGCCGCGCGCAGCCGTGCAGACGCCGGCAGCACGGCGAGGAAGCCGCGTCGTATCGCGGTAGCCTCGACGGTCATGTACGCGGCCGTCGCCGGAACGATGATGAACATCGCCAACAGCGAGACGAGCGAAAAGAGCAACGGCAGCGTGTGCTGCGCGAGAGAGGCAGCATAGCCGCTCAGGCCTTGTTCGATTTCCAACGGGATGTCGTGCAAGTAGTCGCGGATAGGGCCGGGCAGCCGCGTGGTCAACGGATCCTTCGCATCGGTGAGGATGCGCTGACCGGCGGCAACGAGTTTGGGAGCGTTCGCCGCCGCAGATTGCGCGTCGGAGGCGATGACCGGCGAGATAATGTAAACGATGAACGCCAGAAGCAGAACGATCGCGGCATAGACGACCAGAATCGAAGCGGCGGGCGGCATGCGCCGGTTTAGCCAAGCGATCACCGGGTGAATGAGGAATGCGAAAAAGAGCGCGCTGATCGACACGAACGTGAAGATCGGGACGCTCGATAAAAAGGCGAGAATTTTATAGGCGATGAAACCGCCGAGGATGACGAGGGCGCAGAGTCCGAGTGCAAAGAGGAGCCGCTCGTTACGCTCGGAGAGTTCGAGCGGTCGCGGCGGTCGAGGCTTACGCACGGCAAACGGCAATGCCCGCACCTTCGAGCGCGGCGCGAATCGCGCGCGCAAACTCGAGGGCGTGCGGGCCGTCTCCATGCAGGCAAATCGTCTCCCCGGCGCCGCTGCGTGCCAACGCCAGCGCTTGTGCGACCGCCGCACCGACGTCCTCGATCAGCGCGCCGGGCTGTCCGCGCGGAATCAACGTCCCGTCGGGCTGATAGCCGCGGTCGGCAAAGACTTCGGGAATCGCCCGCAGCCCATGTGCGCGCGCGCTCTCGATCTGCGCGCCCCCGGCCAACCCGACAACGGCAAGCTGCGGGTCGAGCGCGCGCACCGCGCGTGAGATCGCATCGGCGACCTCGCGATCGCGCGCCGCGACGTTGTACAGCGCGCCATGCGCTTTGACGTGCCGCAATCGTGCACCGTGCGCGCGCACGATCGCATCCAGTTCGCGTATTTGGCCGGTGACGTCGCGGCTGATCTCCTCGGGCGTGCGCGCCATGACGGTTCGCCCGAAGTTGGCGCGATCGGGATAGGACGGATGAGCGCCGATCGTGACGCCGTGCGCGATTGCGCCGCTCACGGTCGCGTCCATCGTGGTGCGATCGCCTGCGTGTGCGCCGCACGCGATATTGGCGGAAGTGACGAGCGCGAGCAGCGCCTCGTCGTCACCGCAACCTTCGCCTAGGTCGGCATTGAGGTCGATATGAATCGGATCCGCGCCCCGATCGGAGCCTGCGCGAGTTTCCATAGGTCCTCTTCGATTACCACGCCGGCCAACGGATATCCGCCGGTGGTCTGCGCGTCGCTCATGAGCACGATCGGTTCGCCGGAGGGCGGTAGTTGAATGAAGCCGGGGAAAACGGCGCGCGAGCGCGTCGAGCCTAAATCGTGCGGTTGCGCATCTCCGCGCAGCCGGTAGCCCATACGATTGCTTTCGTGGCCGACGGTCCATTCGCGATCCCAGAGACGCTCGGCGAGCGCCTGCCGCAGCACGCGAAAAACGAAGTCGCACGGCGGCTGCTTCCGCACGACGCCGGTCGGCGCGATCGCAGGTTCGCCGAGTATCAGGCGATCGCCGGCGCGCAGCGCACGGCCGCCGATCCCGCCCATGTGTGCGAGCAGGTCGGTGGTGCGCGAACCGAGCACCGGCGCGACACGGATGCCGCCGTCGAGCGCCAGCACGGTGCGCATCCACGCGCGCGGCCGGTGCAGCACGAGGCGTGAACCCGCCTGCGCCGTATGCAGGTGGTAGGTCGCGATGCCCTCGCCGTCGAGCTGCGCGTCACAGTCGGCGCCGGCCAGCGCGAAACGGGCCGCCGCTTCGAACGAAAGCGCGAAATCGCCGAGCACGATCTCGATCGCGGCCGCGTTCGGCGGATTTCCGGCGAGCGCATTGGCATCGGCGAGCGCGCGCAGGTCCATCGCACCGCACCAACCGACGCCGAAATGGCGCAATCCGAAGCGGCCGCGATCGACGATCAGGCTCTGCAGGCCGGCGCGTTCGACGACGATCGCGCGCGCGCTCATGCGGGCACGAAGCGTACGCGATCGCCCGGCTCGAGCAATGCGGGCGGCTCGCGCATCGGGTCGAACAAAACGTGCGCGGTGTGACCGATCAGGTGCCAACCGCCGGGCGAATCGACCGGATAGATGCCGCTCTGCGCGCCGGCGATCGCGACCGATCCGGCGGGCACGCGCGTACGCGGCTGCGCGCGGCGCGGAAGCTGCAAACGCGGATCGAGTCCGTCGAGGTAGGCGAACCCGGGAAGGAAGCCGACGAACGCGACGACGTATTCGCCGCGCGCGTGCAGTGCGATGACGTCGTCTTCACGCAAACCGCAGGCCTGCGCGACCGCGGCAAGATCCGGGCCGCATTCGCCGCCGTAGCTCACGGCGATTTCGATCGTCCGTCCCGCGATCCGCTCACCGCCGCCGCGTGACCATGCGGTTTCGAGGGCGCTGCGCAGCGCGTCATACGCCACGGCGTGACGGTCGAAGACGAGGGAGAGATTCCCGTCGCCGATCACCGCTTCCAGCACGTGCGGCCATGCACGTATCTCGCGTGCAAGCGACCACAGACGCTGCCGAACCAAAGCATTGCGCTCGGTGCAATCGAGAATGATCGTCGACTGACCCACGCGTTCGAAGTTAGGCGTTCCGAAGTCGCGCATAAAGCAGGCGATTCGCCATCCGCCTTCGGAAGCATGGGTCATGGTTCCCGAAGGATCGCCGTACGAGCCGAAGATCACCGAGGTATTGGTCGATCTTCCGGGCTGGAAGACGGTCAAGCCGCGCATCCCCGATACGCCGCAGCGGCGCACGTTGGAAGCCTCTCGCAGCGTGCGCGAGATCGTCTTCGGCGCACAAGACGGCATCCTGACGACGCTCGGCATCATCACCGGCGTCGGCGTGGCGGAAGGCGCGCGCTCCGCGGTCTTCATCAGCGGATTCCTGGCGATGCTGGCCGGCGCGCTCTCGATGGCGGTAGGCGAATACTTGGGCGGCAAATCCGAGCGCGAAGTGGTGCAGGCCACGATCGCGATGGAAAAGGCCGAGATGGCCGCCGATCCGCAGGGCGAGTTCGCCGAACAGGTTGCCTATTATAAGATGAAAGGCTTCTCGGCGGAGGAGGCGCAGATGATCGTGGCGCGCCTCACCACCCATCCCGACATTTACTTGTACGAGATGATGCGGGACGAGTTCGGGATCGATCCGCGCGTGGCCGAGGAGACGAGCCTGCGCGGGCCGTTCGCGATGGGTGCCTCGTTTGCCGTGGGCTCGCTGATCCCGATCGTCGCCTATTTCGTTCCGCTCACGATGCTTGGTTCGACGCTGCTCGCGCTCGTGCTCGCCGTGCTCGGGCTCTTCGCCGTCGGCTTCTACGCGGCGCGCAACACCGACCGCAATCCGGTGAGCAAGGGCCTCGAGATCGTTGCCTTCGGCGTTCTCGTCTTCGTGATCTCGTACGCCGCAGGTCACTTCATTCCGCCGCTCTTCGGTCACGCGCCGGTCTCCCTCGGCGGTTAGGTACCTCGCCTGAAGAGGGCCGTCGAACGCGTCGTTGCCAGCGCGTTTCGGATCGACCGCAATGCCGTCGATCCAATCTTCGCAGTGCGCTGCGCGATCGGCGTAAGCATCGCGATCCTCGCCGGCTACGCGAGCGGCGTGCCGATCTACGCGGTGTCGGCGGCGATGGGCGCGCTGAGCACCGGCTTTGCCTCGCTGCAGGGCATCTATCGTTCGCGCGCTGCGAACACGATCAACATGGCGCTCGCAATGGCATTTTCCGCTGTCGTCGGATCGCTGTGCGGGCACTCGGCCGAACTCGGCGTGCTGGCGCTGGCGGTGTGGGGTTTCGGCTACGGGTTGATCGCGTCGCTCGGTCCCGCTCCGACCGCGATCGGCGTCAACGCGATCATCGCGCTGATCATCTTCGAACATTATCCGCAACCGGCGCCGGTGATGGCGGGCTGCGCGCTGGTGATGTTTGGCGCCGGCCTGTGGCAAACGTTCTTGCTCGTCGTGCTCTGGCCGATCCAGCGCTATCCCTACGAACGGCACGCGCTCGCCGCCGCGTTTCGCGAACTCGCCGAGTACGCCGAAGCGACCGGCGAGCGCGCCGGCCTTCCATCGTTCGCAACCCTGATGGCGGTGCGCAAGATCCTTGCCGATCCGCGGCCGTTCGGACGCCCGGCCGCCGTAGCGGCGTTCCAAAGTCTGTTGAACGAAGCCGATCGCATCCGCGCGAGCATGGCGCTGCTCGCGACCAGCGGCAGCGAGGAGTACCTTCGCTCGCGTTCGACGATCGTCGCCGTGCTGCGCGAGATCGCGGACGCACTCGACGCGGCGCGCGCGCCGGCGGATGATGCACTGCGCGCGAACATCGACGAGGACGCGAGCGATCCCACCCTACGCGCACTGTACGGGCAGCTGCGCGCCGCCTGGGGAAGCGCAACCGTTCCGCTCACCGGTGTTTCGATTCCGCACGGTTTCTCGTATCCGAAACGCTTTCCGAGTATCGCGCAGGAACTCGGTACGATTCGCGACCACTTGCGGCTGGATTCGACCTACGGACGGCACGCGGTTCGCATGGCGGTCGTTCTCGTTGCCGCCGGCGTGCTTGCCGATGCGCTTCCTCTTGCGCGCGGATACTGGGTCACGTTGACCGCGGCACTCGTCTTGCGTCCCGACTTTACCTCGACCCTATCGCGCGGCATCGCGCGAATCGCCGGCACGATCCTCGGCGCGGCGGCGGCGACCGCGCTCGTCCTCGCCGTGCCGGATACGCCGCACGTGTATTTGGGCCTAGCAATGTTCTTTGCTGCGATCAGCTACGCAGCGTTTCAGCTGAACTACGGCCTCTTCAGCCTGGCGGTGACGGCCTACGTCGTCTTCATCCTCTCGCTGCTCGGTACTCCAGAGGCCGCGGCAGTCGAAAACCGGTTGCTGGCGACGCTCATCGGCGGTGCGCTCGCGATGATCTCCTACCTCATCTGGCCGACGTGGGAATCCCCGCAGACGAAGACGCACCTGCGCACGCTGATCGAGTACGGCATCGCATACGCGCGTCTGCTGCTGGCGGGTTTGGCCGATCCGGGCAAACGCGACCTCAAGCAGATGGGCGCACTGCGCACGAAGATTTGGACTGCACGCACCGCAGCGCAGGAGTCGCTCGAACGGATGCTGAGCGAACCGGAGAGCACGCACGACATTCCCTCGGATCTCGCGCTCGGCATCATGGCGGCGACGCAGCGCCTTGGCCTTGCGAACACGGCGCTCTCGGGTCTTTACCAAGACCCCGGCATTCCGGCGTTCCCCGCGCTCGCACCGCTCGCTGATGCCTTCGCCGCGGCTTCGATCGCCAACGCGCCGGGATTACGCGATGCGTACAGCGCCGTCGCGCATGCGCTCGCAAACGATCAGAGCAGCGCCGCCCGCGCGTTGCTTGCGAGTTGCGATCTTGCCGTCGACAGCATGAATACCATCGTCGAATTGTGGAAAAGAGCTTCGCCCGCGTAGCGCACACAAAGCGTCACTGGAATTCTCGAGGACGCCGCCGCGCGGCCGGTCGAGCCAATAATTATAATCGAGATCGCCGTACCGGCTATCAACCGTGTGAGCCCAACGAACGTAGGTTCTACCGTCGGTTCGCTCCTCGAAGCCGACGGGTTGAACGGGGCAACGTCGTCAAGAGCCACGGATATAGTCGATGCGAAACAGCTCCTTACCGTCAGGCTGCCTGCATGAGCCGTACAGCACAATGCCTTTGAACGTTCGCGCTAGGGAGCCCAGCGCGTCATCCACGGTGACATTCTGCATCCGCGGCGGAAGATGCGGCGCCCCTTCAACAGGTGGGCCCACAAGATGGTCGATAACAAACGAAGCCATGCCGAATTGCAGTCCATGCCGGGCCGCATAAGTTCCCAGCGCAATCGTGATCGCGTCAGCTGCTGATAGGGGGTTATACTGTGAGGCGGAATCGAACGTCAGGACTGGAATCCTTGTTCGCAAGCCTGAGGTTGAAACATTTCCTATTGTAATCCTAACCATTCCGGACTTGTCTTGCACTATGGTCGTGGCCTGCGGATCGTTGCGAAAAATCTGTCGAACCGCCGTTATCCCTGTGGCGCCCTGCGATGCCGGCTGAGCATCCACTGTGGGGAAAAGTAGCTTATTTTGTCCCGAGCATACGCCAGCATAGTCTATTCGCGCGGATCCGCCGACGGACTTCATCACCGGGCGCAGGTAGTCGGCAGCCGCATTAGCGATTCCAACCTTTGCCGGCGTGGATACAATACCAAGGGCGATGAGCGTGAACAGCAGTACCCTCACCATGGCATCGTATCCAGCACGATCTCAAAGACCCTAGTGCTAAACTCACCATTGGGACCTGCGTTAACTTCGTGCACAGGCTCCTCCGGCAGACCGCGGAAGGAGCCGGGCCCGCAAAGCAACTTACTGCGATGTACCGGTGTCGGGCAGCAACCCTTTGGCCAAATCCGAAAGCGTAATATTCCGGACCAGATATTTCGCTGCTCCGGGCTCTACGGCTATACGGGATTTGTGAACCCCGTCGGTTAGTCGCACGATGAGCTCACCACTGCAACGTGGCAGCGTCGAGAGAAAATAATAGTGTCGTTGGAGCTGTGCTTCGAACGTTTCCGATTCGTCTGTACAGCGAAATGCAATTGATTGGACTGCGGTTGGAAACGTCCCGCCAATCGCAAATTCATTGTCGCCAAGCAGTAAGGATCTTCCGAGCGCCATCGAAGCCGATTGCCCGGCGTGATCCAAGGCCAGAATTCGCATTGTGCCGAAGCAGCTGCCGCCTACAACGCGAATATCGCTCACCCCGACTGGGACTCTTAGTTCTATAGCTTGGGGCGACTTGGTGACCGCGTACCGCTGCGCGTCTTGCCCAAAGCCAGTCCTGACTTCCAAATTCGCTGGAATGGCGTGTTGTGGGCAAAAGAATACATAAAGCGTAACTGGAATTCTCGCGGGCACCGCCGCGCGGGCGGTCGAGCCAATAATGAAAATCGACATCGCCATACCGGCTATCAACCTTAGCAACGTCATCTTATGCACCCCGTACAAACAACGGTGTATTGCAGCTGTAACCTGAAGCGAACCCTTGTGTCCGGTGAATTAGAGCCAGCACGGTCCCACGGCGCTCGGCAGATTGGCGGCCATCCACGCGCATATCGCCAGCTGTAAACGCCGGCTGAAAATTGACCCACCTACCCGTCAGATCGCCGGTTTAATTTTGACCCACCTTGGCCGCGGTTTTGGCCGCCGGCAGTTTGATTCCCGCCTTTTTGCGCTCGCGTAATCTGAAGCTCTCACCGGTGAT
>DATJTX010000004.1 GCA_035502855.1 Candidatus Baltobacteraceae bacterium | reverse complement strand
CGGCTGCGCATCTCTTTGGCATACTCGCGGCAGGCCTTCGCTTCCATGGGCGGCGCTTCGCCAGCGCCCTCCCCCTCCGGTAAGGCCCATTTTGGCGCGACGATACCCTCCCTGGTAAGATCTAGCTTGGCGCGATTCGCGCTGTTGACGGCTGACCCGGGTCGCCCCTATACTTAGGGGCTGTGTGCCGCCGGCAGGGCGGCCGATTTTTTCCTAGGAGTACGAGTCGACCATGAAGCGGACGTTCCAGCCGCACAACCGGCGCCGCAAGCGCGTCCACGGGTTCCTCGAACGGATGCGTACGAAGAACGGCCGCGCGGTTCTCGCGCGTCGCCGCAAGAAGGGGCGTCACCGGCTCAGCGTCTGATGCGGCCCTATGCCAGCCTGCGGCGCACCGCGGAATTTTCCCGGCTGCGCCAACGCGGCCGGCGCTTCTCGCTTGGCGCACTCACCGTCTACCGGGCCGACCCCTACAAGGCTGACCGCACCGCCGTCGTCGGCATCACCGTCGGTAGGCCGGTCGGCAAGGCGGTCGTCCGCAACAAAGTTCGCCGCCGCGTGGCGGCGATTTTGCAGCAGCTCCTGCGCGGCCGGCGCCTCCGGATGCTGGTGGTCGCCCGGCCGACGGCTGCCGCCGCGCCCTTCGCCCAGCTTCGAAACGAACTCGAGCGGGCATTGGTATAGGATTGACGTGCGGACGCTGCTGATGTTCTCGATCCGGCTCTACCAACGGCTCGTTTCGCCGCTGATCGGCCCGCGCTGCCGGTTCTATCCGAGCTGCTCGCAGTATGCGGCCGAGGCGATCCAGAAACACGGAGCCCTACACGGCACCGCACTCGCGCTGATGCGCGTCCTGCGCTGCCATCCGTGGCACCCGGGCGGCGTCGACCAGGTTCCCGATCGCGTGCCGCGTTCCATCGAAAGGTAATTTTTGCACCTCCTACTGGCAGGCTGGCTGGATCCGATCGTCTTCGGGATGTCGTGGCTGGTCAACGAGATCAACATTCCGCTGCACAATTTGGGCCTGAGCCTGGTCACGCTTGCGCTGATCCTGCGCGTCTTCTTCTGGCCGCTCAATGCAAAGCAGTTCAGTTCGATGATGGCAATGCAGAAAGTAGCGCCTAAGATCAAGGCGCTGCAGACCAAGTACAAGGGCGACAACCAGAAAATACAGCAGGAAACGATGGCGCTCTACAAGAGCGAGGGCGTGAATCCGCTCGCCGGTTGTCTCCCGATGCTGGTGCAGTATCCGTTCCTCATCAGCGTGTTCTACATGGTCATCCAGCACAAGGAGCTGTACGCACACACGAGCTTCCTGTGGGTCGGTTCGGCGCTCGCGGCACACACGCCGAAGATCTTCGGCGTCGCGCTCTTCGCGCCGAGCCTCGCGCAGGCCGATGCGGTTCTGCTCGTGCTCTACGGCCTCTCGATGTACTTGAGCATCCGATTCGGCACGATGCCCGCAACCGATCCATCGCAGGCGCAGACGCAAAAGATGATGGCGTTCCTCTCGCCGGCGATGCTCTTCTTCATCGGCTTCAAGTATGCGTGGCCGTCGGCGCTGGTACTGTATTGGCTCTGCTCCAACCTCTTCCAAATGGGGCAGCAGCTTTACATGCTGCGCCGTTTCCACGAACCGCTCTCGTTTCTCGATAGCACCCACGTCATTACCGAAAATATTCCGCCCGCCGCGGCGGCTCCGGCCGCGCTGACGAGCGGCAACGGTGCCTCGAAGCGCAAGAACAAGAAAGGCGCGAAATCCTAAGTCATGCTGTACGAAGACGATTACGAATACGAAGAACAACCGGCCAACATTCGCGACCGGCAGATTCCCGGAAAAACCACCGGTGAACGCACCGGCGCGAGCGGCGGCGGCGGCGGACGCCGTGGCGGAAGCGGCGGCGGCGGCGGTGGACGCCGCGGCGGCGGCGGCGGATACGGCAACCGGCGCGGCGGGGGCGGATACCAACATACGCCGCGCGAGCGCTCGACGCACGAGCTGCCCGACGACGCCAAGCCCGCGCGCGATCTGCTCGCTTCGATCTTGAATCAGATGGGGATGGAGCACGTCGACATCGGCTACATTCCGCGCAAAGAGGGCGAGTATCTCGAAGTCACCGGGCCGGATCTGGCGATGCTGATCGGCCGCCACGGCAACACGCTCGAAGCGCTGAACCTGATCTTCAACAACATCATCAACGCCGGCGTGCGCAACAACCGGCGCTACTACACGATCGACGCCGAAGGCTACCGTGCGCGCCGCGCCGATCAGCTCACCGACCTCGCGATTGCCAGCGCCGAGCGCGTATTACGCGACGGCAAGCCGCACAAACTCGAACCGATGCTACCCTCGGAACGCAAGATCGTGCATTTGGCGATCGCCGACAATCCGGCCGTTCGCACCGAGTCGGAGGGCGAAGAGCCCGAACGCTGCGTGGTGATCTTCCCGACGTAGACGTATCTCATGTATGAACGCACGCAACACGCCCGCTGGATGTGGTTCATTCTTCTGGCGGCGCTGCCGCTGGTCGTGGCGTGGGGACTCAGCCCGAGCATCGCAACCCTAGCGCCCGCGATCGCGGTGGTGGTTCCGATCGTTGCAATCCTCGCGATCTTCGCGCGGCTCACGATTCACGTCGACGGCGAGGCGGTTTCGTGGTACATGGGATGGGGTTGGCCCGCCGGTGCGATTGCGCTGCGCGATATTGCCGGCGCGGAGCTCACGAGTACGAATTTTCTCGAGGGCTGGGGGATTCACTATACGATCTGGCACGGCTGGCTCTGGAACGTCGGCGGATTCCGGGCGGTCGAGATCACCAAGACCGACGGCCGCCGGGTAACGCTCGGAACGGACGATCCGCAAGGACTCTTGCAGGCTATCGAACGATTCCGCCAAGGTGCCGCGTAACGCTCGACTCGCGCTGCTGCTCCTGGTGTTGTGTGCGTGCACCCGCGCCGGCGCTGGATGGGGCACGCCCGGCGATGTGCGCATCGGCTATCTCGGCACGATCTACACGCTCGATCCGCTGATCGCGTTCGGGCAGCGCCTGATCGATCTCACCCAACTCTACGCCCAGCCGTTGGTCGGCATCAGCCCGCAGAACCGCGCGATTCCGATTCTGTGCACGGCGGTGCCGAGCGTGGCGAACGGCGGCATCTCGCGCGACGGCCTCACGATCACCTATCATCTGCGGCGCGGCGTGCGCTTCGCCGACGGCGTGCCGTTCACGTCGCGCGACGTCGCATTCACTTACCGCGCGATCCTCGACCCACGCAATCCGGTCACCGAGGCCGAGCCCTACCGGCGCATCGCCTCGCTGACGACACCCGATCCCTACACCGTGCGCATTCGGTTGAAGCATCCGTGGTCGGGTGCGGTGCACGAACTCTTTGCCGCAACCGATTACGTTTACGGCATCTTGCCGGCGCACGCATTTCACGACGACACCGATCTCGTGCACGCGACCGCGTGGAACGAAAAGCCGTTCGGAACCGGACCCTTTCGCGTGACGCAGTGGAACCACGGCGACTCGGTCGTTTTCGGCCGCAATCCCTACGCCTGGCAGCCGCCCAAGCTGCAGCGCGTGATCGTGAAGATGGTCGCCGACGAGAACTCGGCCTACGTCGATCTGCTCGCGCATGCGATCGACTTCACCGACATCACCTATGACCAGGTGGCGCGCGCCCGGGCCGCGCCCGGGATTGCGGTCGTTGCGGTTGCGCGCAACGAAGTCGACGACGTCGAATTCCAAACCGAACATCTGCGCGATCTCGCCGTGCGCCGCGCGCTATCGTACGCGATCGACCGGGCGGGCATTGCGCGGACGGTTTATCATGGCTACAGTCCCCTCGCCACGACCGAGATCGCGCCGCTCTTTCCGGAACACGATGCCGCCATTGCCGCGCCGCCGTTCGATCCGGCGCGTGCGCGTGCATTGCTGCGCGGCCGGCACGTCAGCGCGCGCATCACCTTCAACCTCTCGGAGAACGTCTATAAGACGGTGGCGACGGTGATCCAAGCCGACCTGCGCGCGGTCGGCGTCGATGCAACACTCGACGGCGCAACGCCCAGCCTACTCTACGCGCCGCCCGCGAACGGCGGCATTCTCTACGACGGGAAATTCGATCTGGAGATCGGTGGCTGGTACGGCGGGCTCGATCCGGAAGCGTCGGAGCCTTGGGTCTGCGCCAACCGCGCGCCGAACGGTCCGAACGTCGCGCGCTGGTGCGATGCGCGCTACGACGCCGCGTTTGCTGCCCAACAGCGCACGCTCGATCCGGCGGTACGCACGAAGCAGTTCGCGCTGATGCAAGCGCGCATCGCGAATCAGGTGCCGCTGATTTTCCTGGTCTATCGCACCGAATTCGAAGCGATCAATCCGGCGCTGCACGGCTTCGCACCGAACATGCTCTACAACTTCGGTCAGACGCAGGACTGGTCGCTGCCGTGAACGAGACCGTTGCGGCGCTGGCAACGCCGCCCGGGCGAGGCGCGATCGCGATCGTGCGCGTAAGCGGTCCGCAGGTGCGTGCAATTGCCGCGCGCATCGTGCCGGCGGCTGCGCTACAGCCACACTACGCCTGCTACACCGCGATCGTCGACGAAGGCGGCGAGCTCATCGATCGCGGCGTCGCGATCTTTGCCGCCGCACCGCACAGCTATACCGGCGAGGATACGCTCGAGCTGCAGATTCACGGCTCGCCGGTGATCGCGCGCGAGGTGCTGCGCGCGCTCTTCGCTTTCGGAGCGCGTCTGGCCAACCCGGGCGAGTTCACACAGCGCGCGTTCATGCACGGCAAAATGGATCTGCCCGCGGCCGCGGCGGTCGCCGACGTGATCGAAGCGGAGACGCGCTCGGCCGCACGCGCGGCGCTCGCCAATCTCGGCGGCGGGCTTGCGAACGAAATCAACGCGCTGCGCGCGCAGTTCGCCGCGATCGTTGAGGATTGCAGCGGCGCGATCGATTTTCCCGAGGAGGTTCCGGATCCGGATCGCACGCGCATGCTGAACGTGCTCGATACGACGATCGCGCAACTGCAGCGCTTGCAGCGCGAGGGCGACGTGGGACGGCTGGTACGCGAGGGCGTGAGCGTCGCGATCGTCGGGCCGGCGAACGCGGGCAAGTCCTCGCTCCTCAACGCGTTGCTGGGTGAAGAGCGTGCGATCGTCTCGGAGATTGCCGGCACCACGCGCGATACGATCGAGGAGTCGATCGCGATCGACGGCGTGCGCGTGCGGCTGGTCGATACCGCCGGCATTCGTGAACACGCCGACCGGTTGGAAGCAGCGGGCATCGAGCGTTCCCGGCGTGCGCTCGCCGGGGCGCGCATCGCGCTCCTCGTGCTCGATGGGTCCGCTCCGCTTTCGGACGAAGCGCGCGCGCTGCTGGCGCAGACCGCCGCGCGCGAACGCGTCATCTTCTTCAACAAGGCCGACCTGGGTGAGGCAGGCGCGCGCGAAGCGGCGGTGCCGGACGCGATTTCGGGCAGCGTGTACGAAGCGGGAACGATCCGCTTGCTGCGCGCGGCGCTGGCGCGGGTGGGGTGGAACAGCGAAGTTCCCGATCTCGAGCACCCACATCTGGCCTCGGCCCGGGAGTTCGACGCGGTGAACGCGGCGCTGCGCGCGCTCGAGGCCGCCGGCGAAACGCTGCGCGGCGGGCAACCGATCGATTTGATCGTGGGCGACTTGCAGGAGGCCTATGCTGCGCTCGGGCACGTCACCGGAGACGTCGCAGCCGACGACGTGTTGACCGGCGTCTTTGCTCGCTTCTGCATCGGAAAATAGGAGTATCGCACATGCTTCACGCTCTGGCGCGCAACTGGTGGGCACTGCTGATCCGGGGCATCATCGCGGTCATCTTCGGGCTATTGGCGTTCTTTTGGCCCGGGGCCACGGGCTTCGCGCTGGTGATACTCTTCGGTGCCTGGGCCTTCGTTGACGGCATCTTCGCCTTGATCTCCGCGATTCGCGCGGCGGAGGCGCACCAACGCTGGATCGCATTCGCGATCGAGGGCGTCATCGGCCTGATCATCGCGGCGATCGTGTTCTTCCATCCGCTGATCGCGGCGATCGCGCTCTATATCACGATCGCGGTCTGGGCGGTGCTGACCGGCATCCTCGAGATCGTGGCCGCGTTCCAACTGCGCAAGATGATCCCGGGCGAATGGCTGTTGATTCTCAGCGGCATCGTCTCGGTCGCCTTCGGGGTGCTGCTCGTCATCTATCCGCTGATCGGCGTGCTGACGGTGATCTATCTGATCGGCGCGTACGCGATTCTCTTCGGCGTGCTGATGATCGGCTTCTCGTTCCGCTTACGCTCGCACGTGCACGGACCGGCTTAGCCGCCGCCGGGGCCGCCGCCGGGACCCGCGCAGTGGTAGTCGAGCGTGGTGCTGCAGGCTTTGATCGTTTGCGTCGTGCTGCGCGTGATCTTGTAGTCGAACTGCTGCGGCGGCACGTCTTTCGATTGCACGGTGATGGTGTAGTGTCCGGGCTTGAGATTGTTCAGGGTGAACTTGCCGCGCGAATTGGTTGAAGCGCGGGCGGTGCTGGGTCCGGTGGCGTTCACCTGGACGGCCGTGAGCGGCTGATTTGTCGTCTGATCGAGCAGCGTGCCCCAAAAGGTGACCAAGGCAAGCGCGAAGCCGGCGATGCCGCGGATGTAAGCGTTAGACATATCTGCTAGACTACCAGATTGTGAATAGGCGTGGTGATGACGCCGGTGTCATCGTCGTCGGGGGAGGTCACGCGGGCGTCGAAGCGGCCCTGGCTTCCGCGCGCCTGGGCGTGCCGACGCTGCTGGTGACCGGCGATCCGGAGAAAATCTGCACGCTTCCGTGCAATCCGTCGATCGGCGGCAGCGCCAAAGGCCAGCTGGTGCGCGAGATCGACGCGCTCGGCGGTGCGATGGCGAAGATGGCCGATCGCTGCAGTCTGCATGCGCGCTTCCTGAACGAGAGCAAGGGCCCGGCAGTGCGCGCGCTGCGCCAGCAGATGGACAAGCCCGCCTACGCGCGCCTCGCGCTCGCGGTGTTGCGCGCCCAGCCGAGCCTGACGATCGTGCAGGGGCTGGTCGAAGATCTGATCGTGGAAGCGGAAGCGGTGCGCGGCGTCGCGTGCGCGGACGGCGCGCGTTACGTTGCGCGCAGCGTCGTACTCGCGACCGGAACGTTTCTCGGCGGTAAAACTTTTCGCGGCAGCGTGGTGCAGGCCGAAGGGCGGTTCGGTGAAGCGCCCGCGATCGGACTTGCGCACGCGCTGCGCCGGCTCGGCTTTCCCACCAAACGATTGAAGACCGGGACGCCGCCGCGCATCGACAAGCAGAGCGTCGATTACGACGCGATGTTGATGCAGTCGCCGAGTACGCAGCCGCTGTTGTTTTCGTACACGAGCGCAAAGGAATTCGCGGGTCCGCAAGTGCCGTGTTATATCACCGAAACCAACGCGCGCACGCACACGCTGGTGCGCGACAACTTGCTCTATTCGCCGCTCTACGGATTGGATTTGATCGAAGGGATCGGCCCGCGCTACTGTCCGTCGATCGAAGACAAAGTGGTGAAATTCGCGCACAATCCTTCGCATCAGCTCTTCATCGAACCCGAAGGGTGGAACGAGCCGACGCTCTACGTCGGCGGATTTTCCACGTCGCTGCCGGCCGAGATTCAACTCGAGATGCTGCACACGCTGCCTGGATTGGAAGAGTGCGTGATGCTGCGCGCCGGCTATGCGGTGGAATACGACATGGTGCCGCCGACGCAGTTGCATGACACGCTCGAAACGCGCCGCATCGACGGCTTGTATCACTGCGGACAAATCAACGGAACCTCGGGATATGAGGAAGCGGCGGCGCAAGGATTGATTGCCGGCGTCAACGCGGCGCGTGCCGCGCTCGGGCGCGAACCGCTACGCCTCGCGCGCAGCGAAGCGTACATCGGCGTGTTGATCGACGATCTGGTGACCAAAGGCGTCGACGAACCCTATCGCATGTTCACCTCGCGCGCCGAGCATCGGGTGCTGCTGCGTCACGACAATGCGGACACGCGGCTTACGCCGGTTGGCCGGCGCGTCGGGCTCGTTGACGATGCGGACTGGGATGCGTTCGAGCAGCGGCAAGCGGCGTTGCGCGAAGCGATCGTGCGTGCCGAACGCACGCGCGTGCGGGCGGAACGGATTCGGGATCAACGGTTCGAGGCGGGGGCGACGCTGGCCGACGCGCTGCGTCGCCCGACGCTCGCGTACGAGGACGTCGCCGAGCGGTTCGAGCCGCCGCTGACGCCGGAAATCGGCGAACGCCTGGCGATCGAGCTCAAGGTCGCCGGCTACGTGCGCCGCCAGGAACTCGCTATCGAGCGCGCCGCCAAAACCGAGCGCGTCGTGATTCCGGTGAATTTTGACTATGCCGAAATTTCGGCACTCTCACGAGAAGCACGCGAGAAATTGAGCGCGCAGCGTCCACGCACGCTCGGCGCGGCGAGCCGGATTCCCGGCGTGACGCCGGCCGATGTCGCGATCGTTGGGCTCTACGTCGAGCGTGAGCGACCTTCGCGCGCTTCTTGAGGCGGGCGGCGCTCCGAGCGAGCATCTCGATCGCCTCACGCGGTACGGCGAAGCGGTTCTTGAGGCAAATCGCCGCTTCAACCTGACCGGGGCGAAGACGGCGGCGGAATTCGCACCGCACATCCTCGATAGCCTCAGCATCGCGGGGCTGGTTCGCGAGTCACTGGTCGACGTCGGTTCGGGCGGCGGCCTGCCCGGTATTCCGCTGGCGATCGTGATCGGCGTGCCGGTCACGCTGATCGAAACGACGGTGAAAAAAGCGCGCTTTCTCGAGGCGACGCTGCGTGAACTGGGTCTGCAGGGCGCGGTCGTGGCCGAGCGGGCCGAGGTGGCCGGGCACGACCAGCGCTTGCGCGAGCGCTTTGCGACCGGCACGGCTCGCGCGGTGGCGAGCCCGCCGACGGTGGCCGAGCTGGTCCTGCCGCTGCTGGCAATCGGCGGAGCGGCCGTGCTGCAGCGCGGCTCGATCGACGAACGCGAGCGGCACGCGCTCAGCGATGCGGCGCTGATGCTCGGCGGTCAAGTTGAGAGCGAGATGTCGCTCGAGGGCGAGCGGCGCGTGATCATGGTGCGCAAGGTCTCGGCCACGCCTTCGCGCTTTCCGCGCCGGATCGGCGTGCCCGAGAAGCGCCCGCTCTGCCTTTAAACGTGCGTGAGCGCGACGGCTTGCAGAAATCCCCGAAAGAGCGCGCCGGAAAACGGTTCGTCCAAACCCATCCGCTCGGGATGCCACTGTACCGCGGCGAGCCACGGTTTTCGCATCGGCTGGCTCCATTCGATCGCTTCGATCGTGCCGTCGGCGTGGCGGGCAGCAATTTGGAGGCCGCGTCCCACCGCCGCGACGGCTTGATGGTGGGTGGACGTCACTTCGCCGGCGCTTTCACCCACCAGAATCGAGAGCGCCGAGTAGGGTTCGCAGGTAATGAGGTGGCGCTGCTCGTCGTCGAGCTGGTGATTCGCGAGGGCCGGGATGTCGGGGACGAGGGTGCCGCCGGCGTAAACGTTGAGTAACTGCATCCCGCGGCAGATAGCGAGCATCGGGAGGCGGCGGGCAAAGGCGGCATCGAGGATGTCCCACTCGACCTCATCGCGCCCAGGGTAGATGGTGCAGACGTTCTCGCTGTCGATGAAACCGTAGCGGTGCGGTTCGACGTCGGCGCCGCCGGTGAGGATCAGGCCGTCCATCGTCTCGATCGCCGCGCGATCGGTATCGCGGTCGGCGCCGGCGAGCCAGAACGGCTGAACGTCGATGTTCGCCTGCTCGGATGCGGCAAGCAGCGCGCCTGCATAAAGGCGATACTTCGGGTCCCCTTGATCGTAGCTGAGCCCGATCTTCATTCCGCCGATGACGTTCGGCGCACGCTCCCTTGTCACCCCGAGCCCTTCGCCTCAGTAACATCCGCGCGAAACGCGTTCCACGTGAAACTGGCCGGTGTTCCACGTGAAACTGGCGGCTTTCGAACGCTGGTACCATAGGAGGCGATGTATCAGCCCCATCCGCTCGACGCGCGGCTCGCGCAAGCCCTGGCACCGGGAGCGCTCTACGCGGTCGGCGGGCGCGTGCGCGACGAGATCCGCGCGGACCTCGAAGGCGTCGAGCTGCCCGCCAAGGACCTCGACTACGTCGTCACCGGCCTCGCCCTCCAGGAGCTGACCGCGCGCCTCGAAACCCTCGGCCGGGTCGACCTGGTCGGCGCCGCCTTTGCGGTCGCCAAGCTGACCACCGGCGGGCTCACGGTCGACGTCGCCTTGCCCCGACGCGAGCGTTCGACCGGGCATGGCCATCGCGAGTTCGAGATCCAGAGCGGGCCCGACATTCCCCTCGAGGACGACCTCGCCCGGCGCGACTTCCGCATGAACATGATCGCCCGCGCCCTCCCTTCCGCCGAGCTGGTCGACCCCTACGGCGGCCAAGCCGATATCGCCGCCCGCCGGATCGACATCCTCACGCCGGCCGCCTTCGAAGAAGACCCGCTGCGGATGCTGCGCGCCGCCCAGTTCGCCGCGCGGTTCGGCTACGAGCCCACGCCGGCCACGATCGCGGCGATGCGAGCGGCCGCGCCGCTGGTGCGCACGGTCGCGCCCGAACGCATCCACGACGAGCTGCAAAAGCTCTTCGCGCTGGCTCCCCGGCCCTCGGTAGGGCTGGAACTCCTGGCGGAAACCGGCGTGCTGGCCCAGTTTTGGCCGGAACTCCTCGAGGGCGTGGGCGTAGAACAGAACGAGTGGCATGCTTATGATGTCTGGCAACACAACCTGGCGACGATGGACGCGACGCCGCCGGGCGACGCCGTGCTTCGCCTAGCTGCTTTGCTCCACGATATCGGCAAGCCCCGGACGAAGGAGGGGCCGCATTTCTACCGCCACGAGCAGCTCGGCGCCGAAATGGCGGCGGCGATGCTGCGCCGGTTGCGGTTTGCGAACGAGACGATCGAGACGGTCGAGCAGCTCGTGCGCCAGCACATGTACGTCCAGGATCCCGACTTGAGCGACGCCGCGATCCGCCGCTTCATCCGGCGCATCGGACCGGATCGGCTGGCGCGGCTGTTTGCCGTGCGCCGTGCCGACATCGTCGGATCGGGTCTGCCCAAACGCGACGATTCGAACGAGCGTTTCGAAGCGCGCGTCTGGCAAGAAGTGCAGCGCAAGCCTGCATTTTCGATAGCCGACCTTGCGATCGACGGCGACGACGTGATCGCAGCGATGGTTGCACGCGGATTTGCAGCGCCCGGATTTCATGGCGATGCGCGTGTCGGCGCAGCGCTGCGGTGGTTGTTCGAGCAGGTCACGGACCACCCCGGGCGTAACGAGCGCCAAACCCTCCTCGCACTCCTGGACGGCCACTTAGCCGTTCTTGACAGAGCCATCGGTTGAGTCGGATTATCGCCCTCGTAAATCAAAAAGGCGGCGTCGGCAAGAGCACGACAGCCGTCAATCTCGGTGCCGCGCTGGCTGTTGAAGGCCGGCGCGTTCTCGTCGTGGATTGCGATCCGCAAGGCAACACGACGACCGGATTCGGCATCGAAAAACACGGCATGCAGCGCGACATCTACAATGTGCTGCTGCAAGAAGCCAACGTCGACGAAGTCGCGGTGCGCACCGAGATCGACACGCTCACGCTCGTTCCGGCAACGATCAATTTGGCCGGCGCGGAAATCGAGCTGGTCTCGGCGCTGTCGCGCGAAACCCGCCTGCGCCAAGCGCTGCTCCCGATCGCGACGCGGTACGATTTCGTCTTGATCGACTGTCCGCCGTCGCTCGGATTGCTCACGATCAACGCGCTCACCGCGGCCGAAGAGATCATCATTCCGGTGCAGGCCGAATACTACGCACTCGAAGGCCTCTCGCAGCTCACCGCGGTCGTGCGCCGCGTGCGCGAAGCGCTCAATCCGACGCTGCACGTGAGCGGCGTGCTGGTAACGATGTTCGACGGGCGCACGCGTCTCGCGCTCGAAGTGCTCGACGAGCTCGAAAAATTCTTCCCCGAGCAGATGTTCAAGACGCAGATTCCGCGCAACATCCGCCTGTCGGAAGCGCCCTCGTTCGGCAAACCGGTGATTCTGTTCGACGTGAAGAGCCGCGGTGCGCAAGCCTATATCGCTCTGGCGAAAGAATTGCTCGGAGCGCACGCAGCCGTATGAGTCAGCCCAAACGCGGCTTGGGCAAGGGTCTGGGTGCGCTGCTCGGCGACGCGCCGATGCCGACGTCGGCAATCGCACAGGATACGCTGCGCGAGATTCCGGTTGCGCGCATCACGCCCAATCCGTTTCAGCCGCGCAAGCATTTCGACGCCGCGGCGATGGACGATCTGCGCAGCTCGATCGGCGAGTACGGCGTGCTGGTGCCGATCATCGTGCGCCGGCGCGGCGAGAATTTCGAACTGGTCGCAGGCGAGCGGCGCTGGCGCGCGTGCGCGGCGCTGGGACGACCCACGATTCCGGCGATCGTCCGTGACTCCGACGATCGCGACACGCTCGAAGTCGCAATCATCGAAAATCTGCAGCGCGAAAATCTCAATCCGATCGAAGAAGCGGCCGGCTTTTCGAGCCTGATGGACGAGTACGGCTTCACCCAGGAAGATCTGGCGCAGCGCCTGGGCAAGAGCCGCCCGGCGATCGCGAACGCGCTGCGTTTGCTCGCGTTACCGGATGCGATCAAAGCCATGCTCGCCGACGGACGTCTCACCGCCGGACACGGCCGCGCGCTGCTCGCCGCGCCGGCCGGGGACCGGCTCAAGCTCGCCCAGCGCGCAATCAAAGACGGGCTCTCGGTGCGCGCGCTCGAGCGGATCGCCGGCGCGGTAAAAGCGCTTCCGCCCGATCGCCTGCGCGAACTCTCGCCCGACGAAGCCGACTTCGAAGCCCGCTTGCGCGAACGGTACGGCACGCACGTCGCGCTGGTGCGCGGAGGCAAGGGCGGCAAGATCGAGTTCCGCTTTTCCAGCGAGGCCGAATTGCTGCGCCTCTCCGATCTGTTGCTCGACCGATGATTCCCTTTACTCGCTTCATGACCGTCGCGATGTTCGCAGCGATCTGCTTCGTCTTGATCGTTCCGCTCGCGATTCAGCGTCACCAAATGTTCATCGCGATCGGTGTTCCGGTGCTCTTTGCCATCTATCTCGTCGCGAATTTCGTGCTGTGGCGACGGATGAAGCGCCGATCGTAGCGCCGACCCGCACCGAACGCGCGGCGCGCCTGCACGGCATCTACGCGATCGTCAACGCGGACGAACGCGCGCTCACGCTGGCGCAGGCGGCGCTCGACGCGGGCGTGCGCGTGGTGCAATATCGCGCGAAATCCGGTATCGACGCGACGCAATTGCAGACGTTGCGCGCGCGCACGCGCGCGCTCGGTGCGCTCTTGATCGTCAACGACGACTGGCGCGCGGCGCTGGCGTTCGATTGCGACGGCGTGCATCTGGGGCCGGACGATGAAGGGTTTGCCGCGGTCGCGCCGGTGCGCGCGGTGCTGGGCGAACGGTTGATCGGGCTTTCCTGCGGGAGCGTTGCCGAAGCGGAGCGCGCCGGCGAAGAAGACGCGGATTATCTCGGCGTGGGGTCGGTCTACGCGACCGGTTCCAAAGCCGACGCAGGCGAACCGATCGGCATCGAGGGTTTGCGGCGCGTGGCGGCGGTGAGCCGCTATCCGGTGGCCGCGATCGGCGGCATCGGCGCCGCGCAGCTCGGCGAAGTGTGCCGCAGCGGCGTGGCGATGGCGGCGGTCATCTCCGCGCTTGCGAGTGCGAGCGATGCGCGTCGCGCGGCGCGCGCGCTGGTGGAAGCGTGGAATGCCGGCGCGTGATTTCGAAGGCACGTTTCGCGTGCTGCGGGCGCTGCTCGAACCGTACGCGCCGCGCCTGCACGCGGCGCAGGACACGGCGAGCTTTTACATGCTCGACGGCGAGTACGTGCCCGCGTTCAAGCGCGCGATGCCGTTCGGGGGCGTGCAGATCCGCCGCGCCTACGTCAGCTTTCATCTCTTGCCGGTCTACTCGCATCCGGAATTGCTCGGGCGGATCAGCGATGCGCTGCGCCGGCATCTGCACGGGAAGTCGTGCTTCAACTTCGTGCGGCCGGAGCGCGAGCTGCTGGTCGAACTCTCCGCGCTGGTTGATGCGGGGTTTGATCTCTACGCGCGATTGGGGTGGGTGAAGTGACCACGGTGCTCTCGATCGGGACGACGCACCCGTGGAACATCGCCGGCGTGGGGCTCGATCTGCGCATCGGCGCGGAGCTGGGCGTGCGGGTCCTCACCGTCGTGTGCGCGGTCAGCGCGCAGGACGCGCATGGCTTGCACGCGCTGCATCCGGTGCCGCGCGCGGTGATCGAAGCCGAGCTCGCCTCGATTCCGTGGGATCGCGTCGACGCGGTGCGAATCGGCGCGGCCGGATCGGCCGAAGCGGTCTACGCCCTGGCCGAGGCGGTGCGCGTTCCGGGCATTCCGGTCGTGGTCGATCCGGTCTTCGCGGCGACCCGCGGCGGCGAATTCGCCGACGAGGCCGCGATCCGCGCGATCCACGATAGGCTGCTGCCGATGCCGACCGCGATCCTGACGCCGAATCTCGCCGAAGCCGGCGTGCTGCTCGGCGGTTTGCGCATCGAACGCGCCAACCTCGAGGATGCTGCCGCGCAGTTGCAGGCGCGCGGCGCGCGGGGCGTGCTGCTCAAGGGCGGGCACCTCGCGGGCGCACCGGTCGACGTGCTCGCAAGCGCCGCGGGCGTCGAAGTTTTCGAGGGCGAACGCATCGCCGGCGAGATGCGGGGAACGGGCTGCACGCTCGCGATGGCGCTGGCCTGCGCGCTCGCGGGGGGCGAGACGCTCGTCGACGCGGTGATCTTCGCGCGAGGTTTCGTGCGTGAGAAAATCGCACAAGCCAACCCATGACCAGCGCTACCCTTGCCAAACCGCGGGTGATGTCGGGAATGCGTCCGACCGGCGGCCTTCATCTCGGCCACCTGGTCGGCGTGCTCACGCAGTGGGCGACCTACTGCGAGACCGCCGAGGCGTTCTTCGAAATCGCCGATCTGCACGCGTATACGACCGGGTTCGAGGATCCGCAAGCGATTCGCGACGCGCGCATCGAGATGGTCGCGGTGTGGCTGGCCGCCGGCGTCGACGCCCACAAAGCGACGATCTACCTGCAGTCGGCGGTGCCGGAGATCATGGAACTCTACACACTGCTCTCGATGATCACGCCGGTTTCGTGGCTCGAGCGCGTGCCGACCTACAAGGGGCAAATCGAAGCGCTGGGGTCGCAGATCGCAACCGTCGGCTTTCTGGGCTATCCGCTCTTGCAGCTGTGCGACGTTGCCGTGGTGCGCGGCGAACGCGTGCCGGTCGGGCGCGACCAGGTCGCGCACCTGGAGTTCGGGCGCGAAGTCGTGCGGCGATTCAATTATCTCTACGGCGAGGGCGCGCAGGTGCTGGTGGAACCGCATCCCACCCTGACGGAATTCGCCGAAATCCCCGGCACCGACGGGCGCAAGATGTCGAAGTCGTACGACAACGCAATTCTGATTGCCGACGACGACGCGGCCACGACGGCGAAAGTGCGCGGCATGATCACCGACCCGCAGAAGATCCGGCGCGGAGACCCCGGGCGCCCCGAAGTGTGTCCGGTCTTCGCCTTGTGGAAATTCGTCAATCCGCTCAAAGTGGACGGCATCGCGGCCGAATGCCGCAGCGGCGCGCTGGGGTGCGTGGCCGACAAGAGCGACTTCGCCGACCAGCTCAACGAGTATCTGCGCCCGGTGCGCGAACGCCTCGCCCTTTACCGCGCCGATCCCGCCCAGGTCGAGCGCATCATCGACCAGGGAACCGCGCACGTGCGCGAGATCGCCGCGTCGGTGATGGCCGACGTGCGTCGCGCAATGCGGTTGTAAACGCAAGGCCCGGTCGCTTACTCACGCCGGGCCTTATCTTGTGGGTCCATATGTACCGCTCTTATGGTACCGCCGCCGATGGCGGGCTAAACGTCTCGACACGTTCGTCGAGATTTCGCACGATGATGTGAGCCATGATAGCACCATGATAGCATGATCGACGCCGGTAGGCGAGTCGCCCTTCTTGTCGGGCGACCGGAAGATCGCGCCGTTGGTGCGCGCGGTGCGAATCATTAGCGGACTCTGAGGAAAAGCTGCTAAGTATGCGGATGACGTGAACGTGCGATCAATTGGATACGAGTGCTGGTGGTGACGGCGTTCGCGCTTTACGCGATCGCGTTTTTCGGCGTGGCGCGTTGTCCTGATTCCCGGCGCGGTGCTCGCGCTGTGGGGAAACGATCCGCGGTACGCGCTCGTGCGGGAATCAGCGCTCACCTCGGTGGCGAGAGGCGCCGACGCTCGCCCTGCCGTAGAGGTTCTTTACCGCAATGATAACCGAGGGCCGGGAGCAGGCGTCATTCGCATCGGAGCCTATCGAGGGCGCCGGTTTACGCGTGTCTTGCGTCATCCCGGCGTATCGTGCCGCGCGGACCGTCGTCGAAGTCGTGCAGCAAGCGCTGCTCTACGCCGATGAGGTGATCGTCGTCGACGATGCGTGTCCCGAAGGTTCGGGTGCGGCGGTCGCCGCCGCGTACGGCGATGACGCGCGCGTGCACGTTGTCCTTCGCTCGCGCAATGGCGGGGTGGGCGCGGCAACCAAAAGTGGGATCGATGCCGCGCTGCAGCGCGGCGCGGACGTCATCGTAAAACTTGATGCTGACGGACAGATGGACGCGGCGTTCATTGGAGACATCCGTGAGCTCTTTCTCGAAAATCCGTCTCTGGCGTACGTCAAGGGAAACCGCTTTTTCGATTCAGGCGCGCTGCGGAAAATGCCGAAGGTGCGCTTCCTTGGAAACGCGATCCTGTCGCTCATGGCGAAGTGGGCTTCGGGCTATTGGAACATCATCGATCCGACAAACGGATACGTGGCGTTCAAAGCGCCGGTTTTGCAAGTGCTGGATTGGCGCTCGTTCGGCAACTCGTACTTCTTCGAACTTTCCGTTCTGTGCGAGCTCGGACTGAAGCGCCTTCCGATCGCCGAACTCGAGATGCCGACGATTTACACGTCGGCTCCAAGCTCGCTGTCGCTGACGCGCGTAATATTCGAGTTCCCGCCGCGGCTCGTGCGCGCACTCGCAAAGCGCATACTGCTCCAATATTTCATCTTCGACGTAAACCTCGGAACGATTTATTTCGTCGTTGGTACGCTGCTGGCGCTTTTCGGCCTGATATTCGGCGGCTTTGAGTGGGTTCAAAGCATCATAACGAACGTGCCGCGAGCAACCGGGACGGTCATGTTAGCGGTATTACCGTTCTTGATGGGGTTCCAGCTACTTCTCAATGCGCTGATGTATGACGTGCAATTCTCGCCCCGAACCCAACACGAACTCAAAGTTCATCGAGTGACCTGGCCCGAATCGCGGTCAAGGAAACAGTGAAGCAGCGCGAGTTTCTCTTTAGCGACCCCAGTCTCGCTCGCGCTGCCATCGGTTCCACGGAGTGGTTTGAGCAACAACGTGTGCTAATTGCGTCGCGTCCTCTCGTAAAGCGAACATACGAATCATGGTACCGAATGATGTTGGGTGATGCGGCGACTGTTCCCATCGGCAGCGACGGCGCAATCCTGGAGATTGGAAGCGGCTCGGGATACGTGAAGACTGTCGACGCCTCGGTCATCACTTCAGATATCGTGGAAGGCCATTCCGACATGGTGGTCGATGCGCATTCACTGCCCTTTGGCGATGCCTCCCTGCGCGCAATTTTACTGACACACGTGTTTCACCACATCCCGGATGTTTCGCAGTTCCTCGAGGAAGCTGACCGTGTGCTTGTTCCAGGCGGCGTCATTAGCATGATCGACGTAGCACGCAGCACGCTCGCAAAAATACTCTTCGGCAAGTTTCATCCCGAGGCGTACGATGAAAGCGCCCGGCAGTGGAAGCTGGACACTAGTCAACCGCAGGGAGGCGCAAATCAGGCACTCTCCTGGATTGTGTTTACACGGGATCGCGCGGTCTTCGAGCAGCGGTTTCCAACGCTGCGGATAGAGAGTATCGAGCCGCTCCCTTGGTTAGCGTACCTCGTGTCGGGCGGCGTAACGCGACGTAACTTTGTTCCGAATCGAATCGCGCCGCTGATAGCTGCGGTCGACGGAGCCACACAAGGCTGGGCGCGACTGTGCGCTCTGCACTGGCACATCCGAATTCGAAAGATCGCGGCTACGTGATCGATCCGGCGCGTAACGCCGCCACGGCTTCAGACGCCACGCGTCGTGCGTTGGCCATGAGCGTCAATGTGAGGCCTTTGGCGGGCAACGCGTTCCACGTCGAAGAGTCCGCGAGGAAGACACGCTCGCAACCGCGCAGCCTTCCGCTTCCCTCGGACTGCAGCGGTGCCCGGTCGTTGCGGCTCGGAATCGTCCCGGCATAGTGGATGCTCGAGCCGGCGGGGGTCGGAAATTGACCGAGCTTGACGCAGCCGAGATCGCGGAGGCAGCCCTCGAATCCCGCCAGGTCGTGCGCGATCGCTGAGCGTTCGTCGGCAGAAACCTCATACTGTGCGTCGAGGATGTCGGTGCCGGGCCTCAGCGATATCCACTTATCCGCTGAGGGCCGTTCCGGATGATGCACGCCGACGATCGTCAGTGACGTTAGCAAGAGCCGCGTCGCCAGAAGTCCGAGTGGGACCGGCAGCGGCATGTCTTTGACCAACCGGTAATTGAGCAGCGACCGGTACGAGTAGAACGCTCCGACGACGCGATCGCCACCGCGGTGCGGCGGCGTGTAGACCGCCATCAGTTGAGCAAGGCTGTGACGCCGATCGCGAGCGGGACGACCGAACATTCGGCGGTTGACGCAAGCAACGAACGACATCGTGTTGCACAAGAGCGGGAGCTTGACGCCGCTTAGATTACGGGAGCGCAACACGATACGCGCGGTATTCAATGCGCCGGCGGCGAGCAGCAGAGTGCGGCCGGTGATCGAGCCGCGGTCGCCATTGCGGTCGACGAACACGACCCGCACGCCGTGCTCGTTTTCCTCGAACCTCTGGACGAGAACGCCCCCGATGTAGCGGAAGCGATCGCTCGAACGAAGTTCCTCTACGGTGTACCGCGGGCGGTAAACCGATCGGCGGGCATCGCCGTAAAAATCCATGTCGTTGTACGGATTCGCGAAACGTTCGAGACCCCCGCGCATGATTGGACGCGTGAGAAGTGCGAGCGGCGCGCGTCCCAGGGCGAAGCCGCGATCGCGCAGCGTGTCGCGGCGCACGCGATAGGCGTCGAGCAACGAGCACGCGTTGCTGTCGACATCGGACGGCGGCTGTACGAGCGCGCTGGCGACCACGGATTCGGCGGTATCGTCCTCACGCGCCGCGCTAACCCCGATGTCCTCGACGACGTCGTCGTAATAGCGGCTGATCGTCTCGGGCGCAAGGCCGACGGCTTCGAGTTCGAAGCGCTCGAAGGTGGGCGCACCGGCGCCCCAGCCCGCGCCGAGTCCGCCAAGCGCGAGGCTCTGCACCGGCGAGAACGTTGCGGAGGCTACGGGAAGAAGTCTCGCCGAGTCGGCGCTCACGAATGCGCGCGGAGCCGTGAAATGGGCGCCGAGCCGGTCGTTCCGCTCAAGTTCTTCGCTGAAACCCGTGCCGAGAAAATACGCGCGCTGGCCGCGATCGCGCCGGCGCAGCTCAGCGAACGTACCTTCGGGAATCGCGTTACGTGCTTCGGGCGCATCGTTTCCGTAATCGAGCATCACGACCCGAATACCGGCGTCATGAGCTTGCTTTGCGGCGTGCGCGCCCGATGGACCAGAGCCGATGACGATGACGTCAGCGTCCGCCACGATCTCTCGATTGGCGTGCGTTTGTAATCAGCCGAAACGGCAACATCACGATTCCGGCAAGCACAACGAGCGCGAACACAAGAAGCGCCGCGATCGGCCCAGGCGTTATCGGTTCAAAGGCGCGCGCACATGTCGGATCGGTTTCATGCAACGCGAGCCGTTCGATTTCGGCGTTTGGCGGTTTCAGTGTGTCGAACAGGTGAGGCCGTCCTCGTGTAATGATCGGAATCGCCTTTTCACAATAGGATATTCCGGAATCTCAAAGGTCCTGAGGTTCCGCAGGCCGCGAAGGTTCTCCGCCGTCACCGGGACGTGCAGCCCAAGCCGCTCGGCGATCAGCGCCGTGGCGAGAAGTGCGCTATACGGCAGGCTGACGATCGTCACGCGTTTTCCCGCTCGCCGCCCTATCTCACCGTAGAGCGCGCGCAGCGTCGTTGGGCGCGATGCGGCAAGCAGATAGACGCCGGCAGCACCTTCACTGATGATGTCGAACGTTGCTGCGGTCAGGTCGTCAATCGCGATCGTGTAGACCGGGCGCTCACCTTCGGTTAGCGGCGCCACTGGGAACCGGCTGATTGAACGCGTCATGGCCTCGAATAGGCCGCCGCCTCCGATGATGAGTCCGGGGCGCAGCACGATGTCCCGCGCTGGATCGAGCATTGTCTCGATCGCGAACTTCTCTTTTGCATATCGCGAAGACCCGGTTTCACTTGCGAGAAGGGACGAGACGAACACGATCGAGGCCACGCCGCTACGCCGGGCCTGCTCAAAGAGGCGCTTTGCGGCCGAGATGTCAGCGCCTCTCCCACCGTACGCGCAATGAATCAGTACATCGACCCCGCTGAGGTCGGGCACCGCGGGGGCCTCCAACCCGTAGGGACGGACGGTGATTCCCATGCGTGCAAGTGCCGGGGTCTCGCGTCGGGCGAGCGCGTCGATTCGCCAGCCTGCGCCGGCGAAAGTCTGTATGAGATGGCCACCCACGAATCCACTCGCGCCGGTCACCGCCACGCACTTCATCTCGCGCCAAACACCGACGCACGCAGCAGAGTTGGCCTCACAAGTTCGACGAGGTCGGTCATCCGAAGAGCCGTTCCTAAAGCCTTAGCCCGTGGCTTTGTGAAGGGGCCGTACCCCGATGGCCTGGATCGGTCGCCGTATTGACGGGAGCAGTCCCCTCGCGGGGCTCCCGAGGAGGAGCATTCCTCGATGTACTGATGCGCCCTACGAAACACCCCCGCAGGAGTGCGGCCTTAGGCGAGCGCAATCCGCGCTCTGCTGTGATGGGTTCGAATCGGTACGCTCCTTCGAATTTCATCGTAGTTCGACCGTAGTTCTTTTTGATCGGCGAAGATCATCCGCGGTCGAATCGGAGTTGACGTCAGACCTTTGGGGGCTTCTGTACGCATGAGGGTTCAAGCGGGCCGGCGCGAGTATCTGGTTGCTCTAGGGATCTTTGTAATGATCACCATGATCCTCACGAGCTACAAGGTACTTGACGTGAATGCGCTCGAGGGGGACTCGGCGGCGTTCTTCCAGGCGACCGAGAATCTCGCAAGCAAGGGCGTCGCAACAAGCCAAACGTTTGGGGCCACCGTCGCTTATTTGTTCCAGAGTGGTTATCTCAAGATGACTGCCGACGAACTGGCAAAGAGCTCGCTCAACGTACCGTCCCCAATGACGGACAACATACTACACGGTCACGCGTATTACGTGCTGTACCCCATATCACTGTTTGCAAAGGTTGTTCCCGCCAAGATCCTGTTGATGGCGCTGTTTGCCATAACCTTCGCCGGTGTTTTGCTGATAGCATACGTTGCACTTCGACAAAGGAACGTCTCTATTCTTGGCGCGTGCCTTTTTTGTCTGCTCGTCGCTTCGCACCCCGCCTGGTGGCAGCCGGTACTGTGGGGTCAGTTTTATCCCGACAGACTGTTCGTTCTTTTCGGCCTTATCTTCATGTATTTGGCGTCTCGCGATAAAGTGCCGATGGCTGCGCTGGCTTTCATGGGTGTGCTGTGCGCCGTGACGAACGAGCGGGGCGCATTGATGGCGGGGATATTTCTTCTCGCTTTCGTTGTTTTGTATTGGAAGCAGCTCGCGGCGAAACGAGTTCCCATGCTGATACTGGGGTTGTGCCTGGTCGGCTATGCCGTGATCCTGGTCAAATTCGTGCTCGTAGACGTATACTATTCGCACTACCTTCCGATAAGCATAAAGAATCTTTTTTCTGAGTTTCGATATCCGCCTTTCGCCCAGAAGACGGAGCTGTTCTTATTGGTCAACTCGCCGCTGCTTTTGTTGTCCCTCTTCGCACCGCGGATGGCTGCAATAGCTGCGGTGATGATGCTGCCGAATCTCATTGGAAGTATCGGCGGTGGCGAGAAAATAGGGTGGTCGACGCATTACTCGTCATATTATTTCCCAGCGCTGATCTGGGCCGCGCTTCTTGGCTATGGGGGACTGTTTCGAAGGGCCGCGCTACAGCGACGGCGAGTGCCTTTCTATATTGGAATCGTCGGGCTAATTCTATTTATTAGCATGATTAATTGGGCGGCATACGATCCGATCAGCATCCAGCCGGCCAATATCCGTGAAAGCCTCTTCGAGCAGCTCCCAGGAGCGATGAGTACCTATTTCGGCGAGAAGGGTGTGGAGGGACGCGCGGAGGCCGATGAGATCGATGCCGCTGTTCCAAGAAATGTCATCGTATCCACGACCGAGTCCGGCATGCCATTCCTGTATCGTAGTCGCACCTTGCAGTTCTTCCCGGCCGATATAGATAGCGCAGATTATGCCGTGCTTTGGTCCGCGAAGCAGGTCAAGACTCGGGTTTATAACGGGGCCCAGACACGTCTCGGTCCGGCCGAAGAGAAGAAGATCAATGACGTGGTGATACGGCGAATGAGAAGGGATGGGTACGATTTCAAACATGCGGCCTACTTCCCCGCGCTTGGTTTGGCGGTGGTAAAGCGATTGCGTTAACATGGAAATGCAATGAAAATCCCGTTTAACCGTCCGGTAACAATGGGCAACGAGCAGCGGTATATGACCGATGCGATAGCACGTATGCACATCTCTGGAGACGGGCATTACACGAAGCTGGTCCATCGCTGCCTCGAGGAAATAATGGGCGGCGGTCGCGCCTTGATGACGACGTCATGTACGCATGCAATCGAAATGTGCGCCCTTCTGTTGGACATCGCGCCGGGAGACGAAGTGATCATGCCGTCGTTCACGTTTGTCTCCACGGCGAATGCGTTCGTGCTGCGCGGTGCGCGCCCGGTGTTCGTCGATATCCGCGCCGATACGCTCAACATCGACGAAGCACTGATCGAGGAGGCGATCACGAAGCGAACGCGGGCAATCGTCGTCGTTCATTACGCCGGCGTCGCATGCCAGATGGACGCGATCCTCGATATTGCGCGGCGGCATGGGCTCGCTGTGATCGAGGATAACGCCCACGGCCTTTTCGGTGCGTACAAGGGCCGTCCACTCGGGTCGCTCGGCGTGTTCGCGACCCTGAGCTTTCATGAGACGAAAAATGTGAGCTGCGGCGAGGGCGGCGCGCTCATCATCAACGATCCGGGCTACGGTGAGCGGGCGGAGATCGTTCGCGAAAAGGGCACGAACCGCAGCCGGTATTTTCGTGGGCTCGTCGACAAATACTCATGGGTTGGTCCCGGGTCGTCGTATCTGCCAAGCGATCTGCTGGCGGCGTATCTGTATGGGCAGCTTGAGGCTAGCGGAGAGATCCAGCGCCGGCGTCAGTCGATTTGGGACCGGTATCACTCCGGCTTGCAAAGCTGGGCGGAACGCAATGGCGTAGGCCGGCCCAACGTTCCGGGCGAGTGTCAACCGGCCTACCATCTCTATTATCTGCTGCTCCCGTCGCCGCGCGTTCGGGATGCGCTGATCGACATGCTGCGTTCGAATGACATCGAGGCCGTCTTCCATTACGTCCCGCTTCATGTCTCCGAGTACGGTAAAGCCCTCGGCTATCGCGCCGGGCAGCTTCCGGTTACCGAATCGGCAGGCGCGTCCCTAGTACGCTTACCGATGTACAATGACATGACGGTCGAAGAACAGGATCGAGTTGTCGAGGCGATCCGCATGTTTCGGCCTCGCGTGGCGGAGAATGTATGACTACGCCGAGGATTTTCGATGCTCATGTCCATGTCCATCAGGGGCTCGCCGCGTACGATCTCGAGGTCACAGGTAAGAACATCATTTTCAATGACGTCGCGTCATATCGAGAACACCACGCGCGCTATCGGTCCGAAGGCACAACCGTATCGCTCGTTCTCGATCTTGGTCGCGAAGCGGATTTCGTTCGCAGCGAAGCTGAGGCCGGCGGTCTTGCAGCGCTGAAAATTCATTCGAGACTGCAAAAAATCACCGCGACCGGCTGGGATGCGGTTATCACGCGCCTCCGGCCGATGCCGCCGAACCTTCCCGTAATCGTCGATGCCTTCTATTACGGAAGCAACCTGGATTGCCAGCCATCGCTCAACGGGATCATCAGCCTGCTTTCCACCTTTCCAGAGCGGCGCTTTGTGGTCGCGCACTCGGGCGGCCATCGTATCCTCGAGTACTTCTTCCATCTTCGTGAATTCCGGAATTGTTGGTACGAACTCGCGCTTTCGCTGCAGTATCTCGAGGATTCATCTGCGTTGCTGGATCTCAAAAAATTGATCAAATTCACCGACAAGTCCAGAATCCTGTTCGGGTCGGACTTTCCTTTCGCTTCGCCACGGCGTCAATATAAGATACTTCTCGAGATCGGGAAGGCGCTCGCCCTCACCTCCGAGGACATGGATCGTATCCTCTACGCCAACGCTGCTGAATTGTTGGGAACAACGTGACGGCACCGCGGCTCCCGGAACGCTCAGCCAACGTCGCGGCGATCGTCGAAGCGATGTCGATCAAGTTCAACACGATGGTGTATGAACTCAAGCGCGCCGGAAAGTCCGTGAGCGTGCTGAGTCTCGGCGAGGCGTTTTTCGACCTACCCGTGGCCGACGTCCGCGATCTACCGCATCCACAGATCTTTCACTACTCGGATTCGCGAGGCATTCCCGAGCTGCGGCGGAGCATCGCGGCGTACTATGGTTCTCGGTATGGCTTGACGGTCGATCCGGAGGCGGAGATCATTCTCACCGCCGGCTCGAAGCTCGCGATTTACATGGCGCTTTTGGCGGTGCTCGATCCGGGCGACGAGGTGTTGATTCCTGAGCCGGCGTGGGTCAGCTACAGCGAACAGGTCCGGCTCTGTCACGGCGTCCCCATCGGAATCCCGTATACGGAAGGTGTAACGGCCTGGAGCGAATACATCACGGGGCGGACCAAAGCTCTGGTCATCAATAACCCGCAAAATCCGACGGGCTATCGATACTCCGAGAAGGAGCTGCAGTACGTGGTGGAGGTTGCGCGACGGCATGGCCTGTGGGTTCTCTCCGACGAGGCGTATAGCGACTTCACACCCGACGCCGAATTTGCGTCGACGGCCCACTTCGACCAAAGCAAGAGCCACGTCGTGGTGTTCAACTCCATTTCGAAAAATTGCGGTATTTCCGGATGGCGGCTGGGTTACGTCATTGCCAATGCCGCACTCACCGATCAGATTCTGAAGGTGAACCAACATCTCAGTACGTGTCCGGCGACGATCCTCGAGTATTATATCGAGAGACATTTCTCCGACATTCTCACGGTTACCAAACCGCAGATCGCGGCACTCTTGGAAAAGCGGTCAAGGGTTGCGGCCTTCATGGACGGCATCGGCCTGAAGTATCTGCCGGGGGACAGCACGTTTTACTTCTTTGTTTCTATCGCGCCTTCGCGGCTCGGGTCTGAGGCGTTTTGCGTTCGGCTGCTCGAGGAAAAACACGTCTGTGTCGTACCTGGAGTGGGGTACGGTTCTAGCTGCGACGGCTTCGTGCGCGTCTCGATAGGAACGGAGTCCTTCGAGAACGTCACCGCAGCGTTAGCTCAAGTCGCAGCGCTCGTTCGGGAAACCGCCGGGTGAGCCCGGGAATTTCGCGCAAACGTGTGCACGTTCTTGGGGGAGGTGCTTGGCAAATCCCCACGATCCGTCTCGCGAAGAGTCTCGGTTATGCGGTGCTCGTGACCGACATGTACGAGGATGCCCCCGGTTATGCTTACGCGGATGACCATGAAAGAATCGACATTCGCGATAGGGCGCGTACGCTAGCTTCTGCGCGTCAACATCGAATCGATGGGATCATCTGCGACACGACCGACGTGGGCGTACCCACGGCTGCATACGTGGCCGACGAGCTTGGACTGCAAGGCATCGGTTACGAAACCGCGTTGCGCTTTACCGACAAGGCTCTGATGCGGGAAGCTGCCGCGAAGGCCGGTGTGCTGCAACCGGCGTATGTCGTGCTTTCCGGTGCGGAAGAACTCGGTCAAATCGCAGAAATGCGGTTTCCGTTAGCAGTGAAACCGGTGGACAACCAGGCAAGCCGCGGTGTTCACAAGGTCGGAAGCCGAGCAGAACTTGAAAGCGCCGTTCGGGATGCGCTCGAGCACTCGAACGTCAAGCGGGTGCTGGTCGAAGAATGGATCGACGGCACGGAAGTAACCGTCGAGGGCATGTGCTTTGGGGGGCGCGTGAGTGCCCTAGGCATTTCGGACAAAGAGCGCTACGCACGAACCCCGCAGATCGCGTCGCGGTTGACGTATCCTCCTGCGATGAGTGACGAGGTGGTCGCCGCGATTCGCCATGCGAATGTCGCCGTGATCGGGGCGCTTGGTCTGCGAACCGGCGTTACGCACGCGGAATACGTGGTGACGCCGGATGGCCGTATCTATTTCGTCGAGATTGCCGCGCGCGGTGGCGGAAACCGTCTATACACGCATATCGTACCGTATCTTTCCGGGGTCCCGCTTCCGCGGTGTTACCTGGAATGGACCTTAGGCAGCGATGACCCGTGGCCGCAACCCGACGGGGTGGCGCGTGCGGCGATCCTCGATTTTTTCGACGTTCCGATCGGAACGATTCGATCGATCGAGGGAGTTGCGGAAGCCGCGCGCCTTCCGGGAGTTGCCGACCTAGGCCTTGAACTTTCAGTCGGCTCCAGCTTCAAAGGAGCCGAGAATGACCGGGCCCGACCGGGCTACGTCGTCGTTTACGGCGAAACCCGCGCTGAAGTCATCGCCATTGCCGAACGGGCGAAGCAATTGGTGCGGATAGAGGTCGAAGAGCAACGAGGGATCGCACTATGATGTTATCAATCGTCGCGACGCTGTTTAAATCGGAATCGACAGTCGATGAGTTCGTGCGGCGTTCATTTGCATCGGCCGAACCTCTCTTCACCGACATCGAGATGATCCTGGTGAATGATGGATCGCCCGATGACAGCCTTCAACGGGCGCTCAGACTTCGCGCCGGCGATCCGCGCATTACGGTAGTCGATTTATCGCGGAACTACGGCCACCATAAGGCAATCATGACCGGCCTCGCGCACGCGCACGGGGATCTCGTATTCCTGCTCGATAGCGATCTGGAAGAACAGCCGGAGTATCTCGCCCAGTTTTACCAAAAGCTCGAGGAAACCGGTGCTGACGTCGTCTTCGGCGTCCAGAAGAGCCGGAAGGGCGGTCTCTTCGAAAAGGTGTCGGGGCACCTGTTCTTTTGGGCGGCGAACAGCATCTGCGATCAGAAAATGCCACCCAATACGATAACCGCGCGGCTCATGACCCATGACTATGTACGTGCGCTGGTGCGACATCGTCACCGCGAGTTCGTTCTTGGTCATCTGTTCGTCATGGCCGGCTTCGTGCAGCAGCCGGTTAGCGTGGTCAAATTGTCGACGTCCCCGTCCACGTATACACTGGCGAATCGGTTCGACATGGCTATACGGTACATGACCACGACCTCCACGAGGTTGCTCTATTTGGTTCTATTCACTGGCCTTACGATCGCGGGCATTGCGGGTGCCGCGATCGTCTACTTTCTGCTCCAGTATCTTTTCGCCGGCATTCACGTCGACGGATGGACGTCGACCATTATGTCAGTGTGGTTCTTCGGTGGCCTCATCACGCTGATCTTGGGCATCCTCGGCATTTACATTGCGAACATCCTGTCGGAGAGCAAGCGCGGGCCCTACACGACGATACGGCGGCTGTACCGCACGAACTTGGGTGCTGACTTCCGCAAAAGCGTCTCGCGACCGAAAGACGGAGATGAACATGTCTACGGGCACCGATGACGCGACCCCGGCTCAGGATCGGAGAGGAGCGCCGTGGTATTGGAACCCAATTTGGCTCCTCCCCGTCGTGATAATCGCTCTCAGCTTATGGCTGGCGCACGTCTTTTCGGAGAAGCCGGCACCGCCCATTGTAAACGCGCCTGTCAACCTGGCAACGACCGGATCAAATCTTCTGGAAAATCCCTCGTTCTCGCAAGGTATGCAAGGCTGGGTTGAGTACCACAACGCGCAGCCGATGCAGGTGACGATTAGCAAAGGCAGCGGTCGAGTGGACATACGTATTGACGGAGCTAAAAACTCGGTTCAGGAAGTTTATCAATTCCTGGGCGCGCCGCCGGCCGGATCGCTTATTGCAACCGGCCGAATACGTATCTCAGGCGCGCCGCTGCCCGGGGATACGTCAGCCGGCATAATGTTCGTCGATTCCTCAGGCCGAGGAACAATGGGCTTCAGCGCTTGGAGAAAGAACGGCTTAGGGACGTTCCCCTTTGCATTTGCCTACAAGCCCAACGGCGTTGCTCGCCAATTCGTGCTGGCTGTCATTGTCGGCAAAGTATCAAATAACAAAACCGTCGTTTCCTTCGACGACCTCAAGGTCGCGAAGGCGAAGGACTGAGCCGCAAAAAGACGTCGTAGTATTCGTCCGAAGAAGCAAGCTCTGCGAAACCGTGGTGCGCGAGCTGCTCGCGCAAAGAATCGAGCTCGGGAACAGTTAGCACGCCGTGTTCTCGCCGAATAAGGATCGCCCCGACATGATGTTTGTGGAGATAGGCGAGTGCCCGGTTCCGATCGATCGCCGCCGCAAAGTCGGCATAGCGTCCGGTTCCGAACCAATCGCCGAAGGGCTCCCAGCCGTACAGTTCGGCGTAGTACTGAATGTCCGCGTTCACCAGCAAAACGGTTCGGTCGGTGCGTGGCACCCGCGCCGCGGAAATCAGCACCGGTTCCGATTCCTTGTAGCCGCTGAGGAGCTGCTCGAGAGCGGACTGGTCGCTCGGCATGATGGCAGCAAGCGAGTTGTATGCGAGTGAAGAAAAATCGCCCATAAACTCGAGGGCGGATGGGCTGGGGACGGCCATTAATGCCGCAATCGCCGGAGCCGCCAAAATGCCATAACGTATCATAGATGCGTAGTAAAGAAGTAGGCAGCCCGCCGAGGCCGCGACGGTCGGATAAAAGAGGAGCGTGTAGCGCGCAAGAATCGACGTTGCAAAAAGGTAGACGCAGCCGCCAAGCGTGATCCAGACGAGCGAAATCAGCGAGACTTCCGCCGTGCTCTTCTGCGGCTTGAAGGTCAGTGATAATGCGGCGAAGACGGTAACGTAGAGACTTAGAACCACCGCGCTGACGCCGTATTCCCGAAACTCCGCGCTGTCCGCACTGCTAAAGAGCCTGAGCGGATAACCCTCGATAGATCGAAGCGAGACGTTTTTGGGGCGCAAATCCTCCTCCTGCAGTTCGATATCGGTCCGCGAAAGATCCGGGTCGGTTCTTCCCAGAGCCATGTGCAAGAACGGCGGAAGGGGATCGCCGTCGGCGATCAGATTGCGCACGTACCACGGGAGCGACAGCACACATGTCGCCGCTAAGATTACGGCGATGCTTGCGGCACTGGCGCGCGAACGACGCGCCGCGATGATCATGAAAGGGCCGAAGAGTGGGATGAGGACCACGTACGTAGGTTTCATGCCGGCGAGGAACGCGACGGCGAGTACCGCGCCGAAAAGTAGCTCCGGCGCGGAGCCGCAGATCACCAGCACGATCGCTGCGCTCGCGGCTGCGAAAACCATGCTCGACATCGCGTCGGGCATCGCTGTATCAACCCAGCGAAAGAAAATCGCCGCAATCACCATACTCAAAGGCATGACTGCGTAAACTACGCATGCGGCCCCGCGTCCGAGTGGCGACCGTAAGCGCTGTCCGGTCTCGTCGACGGTAGCGATCAAACCGTATATGGACAGCACGGCGCACGTCCCGACCATCCAATTCAAAAATGGAATGTAGCGCCCGATGCGGAGCACGAACATCCACGCGTAGACGACCTCCGTGTTGAAGGTGTAATAAGGAAAGCGAAAATGGTGATCGACGAAAATTCGGCCCGCGCGACACCATTCGTATGCGTAAGCCAGATGAAAACGCACGCCATCATCAGAGTAGTCAGGGAGGGCGGCGTGGGCGCTGAGCACCAGCATGGCAAAATACGCGACGATGCCGGGTCCTACGACAGCGTTGCGAACGACCGCGAGACGGGTGTGCCACCAGCGCGCTCGCAGCTCCCTTGGGGTCAGAAAAACGAGCAGCACGCCGTTGATGGCGGTCGCGACATACCACCCAAGCGGTGTCATCAGACCCGCAAGGCCAAGCCCGACGCCTTCGAGCCCGTAGATTGCAAGACCTGAGGCCGTCGCTACGACCAAGAGCAGCATCGCGCGGCCCGAGCTCGTCTGGCCCACCGGCTCGCGGCGCCACACTACGGAGCCTGTCAAATAGAAAATTGCCCATAGAACATGGGCGACGGTCAAGCCGATTGCAATCTGGGTGAGTGCGTACACTGGTGGGCCAGTTTCTCTGGCGCCGGAAATGGCGCCTGGGCGTCATATCGCTTCGAAAAGCTTCCCGCGAGCCGGGCGTGTCACGGCTACCCTACTCTGACGTCGCCTCCTGGGGCGAGGTTCGAGCCGCGACCCCATGCTCAATCATCTCGCGGAAGTATGATTCGTATGTTCGCGTTTCGCCGTAATATTGCCACTGCTCGTTTCGGTCGTACCAAGCCAAGCCGAAATGATCCGCCACCTTTGGATGGATCGGTACAGCGATAGGTCCGAGCACCTCGCTTGGAAAGCATTCTGCGAAGAACGAGGCGTCGAGCGTCATGCCTGCGAGACGAGGTTCACTCGATGCGCCGTGGGAGAGCAGAGCATTTATGAGAACCCGAAGTAAGTCGTGGGTCGGATGATTTACCGTCCAAAAGAGTCTCTCGCGCGCGAAGTGCTCGAGAATATACGCAGCGATTTTGACGTCGCACTTCGCATCGCGCTGCTCCAATCGCGCGCGTTCCAGGCGCAGAAATTTTTCGAGATCAGGCAACTCCTGGTCGGAGCGCTCGAGGTAATATTCGAGCACTTCTGCGGCCGTAGCGCCACTTTGGATCCGACGTATGATGGCCGCGTCACCGTAACTGAACCGCCCATGCGGGAAGCGCGGGGGCTCAGGCACGTTTGCGGGGTTGACCGAACCAAGCGGCCAGAGCAGATGCAGATCAGCGGCCGGAAATCTAACGCGCTTTGCACCTTCCGGAAGCTTCTCCGCCGACGGAAACGGCGCTTTAGCATCATACTGCTCGAATAAGAGTCGGCAGCGGGCTGCGTCGGCCTCGTTAAGGATGCCGGTTCCTTCCGTCGGATGCTCGAAGCTGCGGAAATATACCACGTCGTAGGCTGCCTGCACGCGTGGATGTTTGCGAAGCACCGTGGCGACTGCCTCGGCTTGGCAGTTGCCGTATACGATCAGCGTTTCCATCTTTAGACGTGAGACCGAGCCGCCTCGACCAAGTCGACGAGGTCACCAACATTTCGAGCTTCGTAAACGCGGTCGAGCGGAAGATCGATGCCGAAACGCTCCTCGATTGCCATCAGCAGCAACGAATGTGAGAGCGAATCCCACCCGGGAACGTCGGCGCTCGTCGTTCCCGCCGCGATCGAGTCACCGCTGCGAAGCGCAAACGTGCGCACGATCGCCTCGCGTACCCCGCTAAAGCTCTCCTCCCTATCGCTCATACGTTAGTCTCGGCTCCGGCAAAGTCCCCGGCAAGATAGAGCTCCTTGTTTTTGTTGCGACCGATCTTTCCACTGGTCGTCTTGACCAACCGGCCCGCGGGAAGCACCACAACGGCGTGAACCGCGAGACCAAACCGCTCGAGCAGGGAAGCCTTGATTCCGACTGCGGTCATTGCCGGTTCGGCGGCGTCTTCATGCTCGGCAATCACGACCAGTCCCTCGGCGCCGGTAGCGGGATCCTCGACGGTGATCGCGACCGCGCGACCCGGGATGCAGCCGGGCAGCTCGCTGACGGCCTCCTCGATGTCGTGCGCATAATAGTTGCGGCCGTTCACGATGAGCATGTCATCGAGCCGGCCCGTTACAAAGAGCTCGCCTCCGTCGACGAATCCGAGGTCTCCCGTTGCGTACCATCCGTCGCGAAGTTTCGATCTGGTTGCATCGGCCAGCCCGTAATAGCCGCTGAAAAGAAAAGGGCTCGTGACCGCAATCTCGCCGACCGTCCCATTTTCGGCGAAGTTCTCGCCGCGAGCGACAGCAACCCGGACTCCGGGGAGCGGCTCACCGCAAGAGAGTACACCTCGAACGGTGCGCGGTGCGCCGCCGAGCTTCGTTTGCGTCACGCCGAATACATTTTCGGCCATCGCGTAGCTTATGGCCAGCATCTGCTCGGTAACCCCGCAATCACGAAAGCGGGAAAGGAACCGCTCGAAAGCCCGCGGTTTGCAGGGCTCCGAGCAACTGATGAATGCGCGCATCGAGGAAAGATCCCAACGCGCGCCCGGCTTGGTCGCATTTGCGAGATGCGCGAAGGCGAAGTTGGGAAGCCAGGTCAACGTTGCACGATATTTTTCAATGGAATCGAGCAGCAAACCCGGCCGCATCACCCATTCGAATGGGTCCAGGGCGACCACGTGCAAGCCGCGCAGAACGACCATCAGAAAGCTCGTGATGAACCCCATGTCGTGATAGAGCGGAAGCCATGAGGCGACGCGGTCGTTCGAATCGAGGCCGATCGATTCCGCGTAGGCGCCGACTTGGAGGTCGATCGCGCGGTGCGTGAGCATCACGCCCTTCTTGAGTCCTGTGGTGCCCGAGCTATGTTGAAGACAAGCGACGCTATCATACTCTGCGTGGAGGCCGGGGTACTCCCGAGAATCCGGCGTTACGAGGGCTGTCTCTTCCTCGACTACGATTGGGACGCGCAGATGCGGTAAGGCTGCGAGAGCGGTGTCGCGATTCTCTTTGTAGGTTACGATCAGCGCCGGTTCAATCCGGGCGAAAAGCGTTTCATGATCGGACCAATAGAGATCGCCGCGCTGTTTTGGCGTAGGAAACGGCATGAATGACGGGATCGCGCCCGCCAGCACGGCGCCGAAGAAGCTGTAAAAGAGATGAGGGCTGTGCCGGAGGATGATGAGTACGACGGCGCCGGGTGCTACACCGTGCCCGCTAAGGAACCGCGCGTACGCGCAACTTCGATCGTAGAGCTCGCCGTAGGTGATCGCCTCGTCCTTGCCTCGCGAGAGGAACGTGCAAAACGGCTTTTGCGGGGTCAGCGCCGCAGCGTCGCGCAAGCGCGCCGCAAGGCTAGAGCCCAGGGCGATGTTGGGATCGGTGGGCATCTTTCTAGACGACGGCCTCGACCATTCGATGGACGATCTCGTTTTGGATGTCGCGCAACTTGACATGCGCGGCGTCATCGTATTCCCATGGCGTCGAGACCGCTGCCTTGAAGCGTTCGTAGAGTTCGGAAACGGCGCTCGCGCTGTCGGGTGTTCGATCGATTTCGTCATATGCGGCTCGGCGTTCGTCGGCGGTGAGCGACGAGGTGTTGATCCGCTCCCCGAAGGTGTCTATCGCACGCGGAAAGTCCGGTTCGTCCAGGAACGCAAATAGGTCGCGAAGGGTGGCGGCGGGCTCGGCGTACGTTTCGTACGGAACGACGCGCACGAACTGCGGGCCCAAAGCCTGATAGGCGAGCAGGCAATTGTTTAACTTTTGCAGCCACATCGAGCCTGCCGTCTCCACGTCCATCGCCAAGCCGCCGGCGCGGTGAAAGTGCAGCATCGATGCAATCACGTCACGGGGATCGCGCAGAACGCAGACGAACCGCGCCGCCGGGAAAAGCTCGTGCAGCAAGAGGATGCAATCCGCATTTTCCGGGGTACCGTCGATCCAGCGCTGCTTTGGCGCGAGGGCGCTCCGGCGAAGTTGAAAATGCGGATGATAGCGCGGATCAAGGCCGGAAAGGCGTTTCAGCGCAACCTCTTCGGCGCGGCGCTTGCTCGTGGTCGTGACGAAGCGGTCGATCGCAGATCCGAGATAGGCCATATACTCGCTTCGCGTTACATCGTAAACGCCAAAGTAGTGGACGGGTGCGTCGGTTGCGACGGCGTACGCGGCTAGAGCCCCGGAGCCGAGCAGTTGCAGCCAGCGCGTTTCGTCGAGCGCCCAGATGTTGGGATGCTGCCCAAGCGCCCAGGTAAGAACGCTGGTTCCCGAACGATAGGAGCCCACGACGAAGATCGGGCGCGGCAATTTTTCAAGCAGCGGCGTCGTTCGCTGCGCGTTCGCGTCGACTTCCGTCCACGCCGTGCGCTGCGGCTGTTGCCGAAGCTCTTTGCCGACGGAAATATCATGCAGGATAACCGCCAGCTCCCGCTCGTCGGCCTCGGTGGGCGGAGCGCTCAGTTCGCTCACGGCCGTGATGGTAAAGCGCTTCCCCATCGGGACGTTGACGACGGCTCGGCGTACTTCGTCGGGGCCGTCGAACTCGAGCACGGCTTGCGCAATGCCGTCGATGTAGATGTACGCGGCGAACGGAAAATAGCGGTAGAGCTCGGTCGGACCGGACGCTAGAAAGATTTCCAGCTCGTACCACGGCGCAGGCCCCGAGAGGGTCGCGTCGATCTCGGCGACGCGCGGTAGCCACTCGGGCGACTGATCGAGCCAGTACGTC
The DNA here is from genome assembly GCA_035502855.1 of Candidatus Baltobacteraceae bacterium. Taxonomy (NCBI): domain Bacteria; kingdom Bacillati; phylum Vulcanimicrobiota; class Vulcanimicrobiia; order Vulcanimicrobiales; family Vulcanimicrobiaceae; species Vulcanimicrobiaceae bacterium. The sequence continues at coordinate 29,057 of DATJTX010000004.1, read as the reverse complement.
GCGTCATACCGCCGGTTGAGTTCCAAATGAGCCGGCGCTGCGACGGCGAAGCGTTCCCGCGCCGCCGCTATCGCCTGTAGGAGTGAGGACGTATCGAGCTGCGGTCTCATCGAGCTTCCAACATCTCGCAGATTCGTGGGCCAACTGCTTCAGCCGTGAATTCGCCCAGTAGCTTATCCGACGCGCTCGCGAATGACGACCACGTTGCCTCGCTCGTGTAGAGCCGGACTACGGCGTCGGCGAATGCTTCAGCCGTATCGGCGATGTAGCAATTCTCCTCGTTGCGTAACGGGAAGCCCTCGGCCCCCACCGTTGTCGTAACCACCGGCAAGCCGAATTCCAAACTATGACCGATCTTTCCCTTGAGGCCGGCACCGAACCGGATCGGCGCGACGAAAACGCGACTGCGCTCGAAGTACGACGATACGTCGCGCAAATAACCGGGGACGCTCACGCGATCGGTGGCGAGGTTTCTCACGGATTGCGACGGATTGCTGCCGAGCAGAGTGAGGGTTACGCCCGGCAAACGCGCCCAGACGAGCGGCATGATTTCGCTGCAGAGCCATTGCGCAGCGTCGACGTTGGGCGGGTGGTTGTAACCACCGATGAAAAGGATACCGTCTCGATCGCCAAACGGTCGCTGCTGCGCGCTCCTCGTATTGTGAATCGTCGGAACGATCACCACGTTCGACACACCGCGTTCCACGAGCGCCGCACGCTCCTGGTCGTTGACGGTGAGCGTGATGTGCGCCGAGCGCGCGGCGCCGACTTCGATCCGTTCCATCTCTTTCCAGGCACTCGAATCGGGATCGTTCAGCAGTTCGGCTTCGCGCTTCTTTCGTACGAAGTGGAGATCGATCGTATCGTATATGATTCTTGTGGCGTTGTTGCGCCGCACGATCGGTGCATACTTCTCGAAAAGCTCGGGACGGCAAATCCAAGCAAAATCGAGCATCGGCAGCGTCTCGTCGAGGGCTTCGCCGGCCGGACGACCCTCCGGCACATGATGCAGCACTTCGATCCCCAGCGCTTGCAGCTCGCTGGTATAGGGCTGAAGTGGAGCGTAATTGTCCGGAAGGAAGAACACATAATAGCCGGCATCGACAAGAATCTTCAATATCTTGAACAAACGATCGGAGCCGGCTTCTTTGTCGTAGAGCGGGACGTAAGAGTCAATGATGAGGATCGTGCGTCCGCGGCGCCGTCGCGCGGCATTGGCTACGTGCTTAGCGTCACCGCCTGCCTGGCGCTGGAGTACGTCACCCCATTTCTTTGCGAACTTGACGCGGTTGAATTCTTGAAAGCGTTTTGCCCCGCTCGCGAGATCGGTTCCGGAGGAGAGGCCCTCGCGATGAACGACCACGGATCGCGGCTGATAGACGACGCGCAATCCCAGGGTCCGAAGACCGAAGCAGAGATCGGCGTCTTCGTAATATGCCGGTGCATACTGATCGTCGAAGCCGCCGAGGTCGCGAAACGCCGCCGCACGGACGAGCAACGCTGCCCCCGAGCAGTAATCGACCTCGCGGACGAAATTGTACCGGGGATCGTCGGGATTTCCCGAGCGCCCGTAATTCCAGCCGTTGCCGTCGCGAAAGATGATCGCACCGGCTTCCTGCAATTTTCCGTCGGGATACACGAGCTTGGCGCCGACCGCGCCGATCCGATGGTCGGCCTCGGCTACCGAGACGAGTTCGTCGAGCCAAGCGTTGCGAACGATCGTGTCGTTGTTCAAGAAACAGATGTACTTACCGCGCGCGATCGCGGCTCCGCGGTTACACGCGCGCACGAACCCCTGGTTGCTTCCGTTGCTTACGACGTCGACGCCTTGCAGCAGCGCGACGAGCGCGCTGGTCTCGTCCTGGGATCCGTCGTCGACGAGAATGATTTGTACGGCGAGCGTTTCAAACCACGTGTCGGCAATGGATTGTAAGCAGGCTACGGTCGCATCGATGTGGTTATGCGCTGGAATCACGACGGAGACGAGGGGCGTTTCGCTCAACGGCCGCGCCGCGGCACGCGCGTGCCAGGCTCCGACGAGTCGTGCGTACTCCGCCTTTGCGAGAAGAGAGTGGGTATTGATGCCGAGTACGGACGAGGGCCGGTTGATCGGCGCCGCGCTTGCGTAACGCGCCCCGAACAAGCTTTTGGTCGACGACCATAACGCGCGTAGGCCGAAGAGCCTACTTCTTGTCACGATGGCATAGTCGGAACGGAGCTTATTGAGAAGTGCCTGTTCCTCAGAAAGCTCTTGCAGGGCCGCATCTATCTGGGCCTGGTCCACGATTCCGAATTCCTCCGGGCCGAAATCGCCACCTTCGCAGATGGTCGCGAGTCGCACAGTGAAGGGCACCTCGCGATCATGCCTAAACTGTGACCCGTGGCCTCCTTTTCGGCGTGGGACCTAACCCGGACAGCGCAGGAATCACCCATCATCGTGACCGGTATGCATCGGTCGGGAACGTCGTTTGTTGCCTCGCTCCTTTTGGCCGCCGGCGTTCACATGGGCGAGCGTCTGATGGAGGGCAGTAGGGGCAACGAGCGCGGCCACTTCGAGAACCTGGACTTCGTCGAATTTCAGGAACGCATGCTTCGCTCGATCGGCTACGACGAGGCTGGCCTTTTAGCCGCCGGTCCTGCGGCGATCGAGGCGGATTCTTTTAGCGACGATGCGTACGCCGAGGCGCGCGAAATCCTTGCTGCCAACGCGCGCGAAGGCCCGTGGGGCTGGAAAGATCCGCGCTGCACGCTGCTCTTGGACTTCTGGGCCCGCGTCAGCCCCGGTGCGTTCTACGTTCTGCTCTACCGCGAGCCGGCCGAGGTTCTCGACTCGCTGTTCCGCCGCGGTGACGCAACCCTCGCCACCACGCCGGAGGCAGCCGCTCGAGCGTGGCTCGCCTACAACGAAACCCTGCTGCGGTTCACCCGCATGAACCGGGCGCGCTGCGTGTTGGCGAATTCCGCCGTCGTCGCGCGCAACCCCGAGGGCTTTCTTTCGATCGTCGCGTCCCGGTTTTCGATCGAGGTGGACACGAGGGCGCCGTCGACCTACGATCCCGACCTGAGTCATCAAATGGCGCCGGAGCGCGTCGAACCGGTGCTGCTGCGCTACCTGCTTCCCGAAACCGAGCGGCTTTTCGTCGACCTCGAGGGCGAGGCGGATCTTGCGGCCGGGGTCTACCGCGACTCCCCCGTCTCCTCCAAGCGCGCGCGCGCCGTTTTTTTCGAGAACTGGGCGGCGGAACGGCGATCGGCCGGTGCGGCAGTCACGACGGAAGGGCGGGAGACGGCCGAACTGGAGGCCCTGCTGCTGGAACGTGAGAGTGAGCTTTGCGAAGCGCGCACGCTGCTGGCGACCGCCGATGCGGAAATGCGGCGGGCGCAGGGTGCATTCAACGAGCAGACGGCGCGAACGACGGCGGCGGCGGAGCAGCTCGCCGCATTGCAGGCGGGCGCGCACGTCACCCAGCTGGAACTCGTTCGCACGCAGGAGCAACTTCAAGCGGCGCGCTCCGAGCGCGACGGGGCCTTGATTAGGCTCGACGAGCGCATCGCCTCGCTCGCGCGTGCCGAATTGCGCGTCGTCGAGCACACCGAGCGCTTTCACCAGGCGGAGGTGGAGCTCGCGAAGATGAGCGCGCAGCTTCATATCGCCCAACACGAGCGCGACGCGTTTTCAGAGCGGATGGTTGAATCCGAGCGACGTTCCGGCGAGCTTGCGGCCGAGTTGATCGGTACGAACGATCGGCTGCGCGCCGTTCAAGCGGAGTTCGAAGCAGAGATGCTGCGCGCTCGTACGTTCGTAGCGCAAGCTGCGCAAACGCAACGTCGTGCAGACGACCTCGTGCGCGAACTCGACGCCGCGAACAGCCGTGTCAAGGAACTTCACGTTCACGTCGCGACGATCGAGGAGCGCAGTGGCGCGGCGATTGCGGAAGCTGCGTCGACGAGAACCGAGTTGCTCGGCTGGCTCGATCAACTCGAAGGCGTTACGCAAACGCTCGCAGCGGAGCGTGAAGCGACGGTCACCCTGCGCTCGCAGTTCGAAACGGAGCTCGCTGAGAGCCAAGTCCGGCACGATGCAGAGATCGAGAGCGCCCGGACTCGCATAAACGCACTCGCGAACGAACTCGAGAACATGCGCGCCGAGTACGAGGTTGCCTCGGAGTCGTTTGCTTCAGCCTTAGAGGAAACCCGCGAACGCGAGGCGTCTTTGCGGGCAGCGCTCGCTGAGGTGCGCACGGCCAATGCCATGCAAAACGAGGCGGTGGCCGCGGAACAGCAAAGGGCGGCTGCGGTCGCCGCCGAGCTGAAAGAATCCTTAGAGCGCGAACTGGCCGTGCGGACCGAACTCGAAGCGCTGCGCGTCCAGCACCGCGTAACTCACAAGACGCTGGAAGAAACCTCGCTGCGCTTCCTCGAGCACGTAAACGTCAGCCTTTCACGGACGCGTGAAGAGGCTCAACAGATCGCGGGAATGATTGACGAAATTCAGTCCAGCCGCTTTTGGGCCTTCAAACGGACGGTTTCTCGGCTGCTTGGGCGGAGCGACACGCGCCGATAAAACCGCGTTTTTGCGTCCGCGGCCGGGCACCGCCGTGGCGTCAATCGCCGAAGATTGGCCTTGAGGACATCCTCTTAGAAAAGGTGTACCCGAAACGATCAATATCCCGCGAGAAATGACGTGCGACGATTGCGCGCGTCCTGGGTGTGTAGTAATCCTCATATGCCTCGTGTTCGGAGCGGTTCTCGTGTGGAAGCGCGAGCGTGAATCCGAGTCTCTCGCTTACCTTGCTTAGGTCCGATTCGAGGGATTCATACCGGCCGATGAATTCAACTAGGAGCCGGTCCGACGCATCCGCGAGCATCGAGCTCATGTCTGAGCGCAACGCCGGATAAAGCCGCACATAGTCAGAGAAAGTATCACAGCGATCCAGCATTGCGACTACGTCGGGATCAACGGATCGTGTCTGCGGTTGCCGTGCACGCCCACGCTGGTAATGGTAGGTCGAAACGACGAGATCCCAGGGATTGCGAACAAAGGCGAATTTCAGGTACTGATTCCAGAGATGCTCGTTTACAAGTTCGCGCAGTGCCGCCGCAGGAAAATGCGTTTGCGCAAATCCGTCGAGCGTCGTGGAAGAGGACATGCGACGCACGTGGCTTACGATCGGTCCGGCGTCGTTGCGGTCGCGCAGGATGTCCCACAAGCCGCGTCCGGCGAATTCGAGATTATCGTCATAGGCGCGTAATGCGCTCAGGATCGAGGAGCCGGCCGCCTTCGGCACATGGATGAAGATGCAGCGAAGGGCATGCGAAACCGGCATGCTGTCAGTTGACGCGCTTGGCGCGGCCGGCCCACTCACGTTCGCGCAGCACGAACTTTTGGATCTTGCCGGTTGACGTCTTCGGGAGCTCGGTGAACTCTACGGCTTTCGGCGTCTTGAAGCCCGCCAGGCGTGCGCGGCAGAAGGAGATGATCGCCTCGGCATCCGCGCTCATCCCGGGCTTCAGTGTGATGAAAGCCTTCGGTACTTCGCCCCACCGGTCGTCGGGAGTCGCGACGACCGCGACCTCCAGCACGGCCGGGTGTTCCATGATGACCTTCTCGACTTGCACGGTCGAGATGTTCTCGCCGCCGCTGATGATGACGTCTTTCATGCGATCGCAGATCTCGATGTAGCCGTCGGGATGCATCACCGCCACGTCGCCGCTGTGGAAATAGCCGCCCGCAAACGCGCGCTCGGTGGCCGCCGGGTCGTTGTAGTAGCCCTTCATCACGTTGTTGCCGCGCATGACGATCTCGCCTTGCGTCGTGCCGTCGGCGGGAACGTCGTTCATGTCGGCATCGACCACGCGAACGTCGCGCGACGCGACGGTGAACATCGCCACGCCCTGCCGCGCCTTCAGACGTGCGCGTTCGTCCATGCCGAGTTCGTCCCACTGGTCGGTTTTCCAGGCGCACACGGTGATCGGTCCGTAGGTTTCGGTCAGGCCGTAGACTTGCGTGACCGTTGCACCGAGTGCTTCCATCTGCGCGATCGTGCGCGGCGCCGGCGGTGCGCCCGCCGTCGTGACGTTCACCGGCCGGGCGAAGGGCTTCGCGCCGGGAAGATTCGCGATCCCGACCAGCACGGTGGGCGCGGCGCAGAAATGCGTGACGCGCTCACGCTCGATCGCCTCGAGCACTGCAGCGGGTTCGACCTTGCGCAAGCAGACGTGCGTCGCGCCGGCGGCGGTCACCGCCCATGGAAAGCACCACCCGTTGCAGTGAAACATCGGCAGCGTCCACAGATAGACGCTCTCCGGGCGAAGGTTGGCGTGGAATATTTCTGCCATGGCATTCAAATACACGCCGCGATTGGTGTACATCACGCCTTTCGGCTGACCAGTCGTTCCGCTCGTGTAGTTGACCGAAATCGTGGCGTCCCCGCTCGTGGGTTCGCTCCGGGTGGGCTGCGGTGAAGCGCGGTCGACCAGCGCTTCGAAATCGAGCGCCGAAGCGATTTCTCCGGGACCAATGCGCAGCAGCGTGGGATCGGTGCGCCGTTGCGCCACGAGGTGCTCGAACTCGGCGTCGTAGATAACGACCTTTGCGCCGCAATGCTCTAAGATATACGCAATTTCGTTTGGCGCGAGCCGAATGTTCAGCGCGCAGAGTATGCCGCCGACGAGCGGCACGGCGAAGTGTGCTTCGAGCAGTTGGTGTACGTTCGGTGCGATCACCGCCACGCGGTCGCCCGGCTGGACGCCCAACGTACGCAATGCATCCGCGAGGCGATAGACGCGCTCGAGCAGCTCGGGATAGGTCAGGCGCTCAGAATCGTAGACGACCGCAGGTTTTTCTCGATAGACTTCCGCGCTTCGCTCCAAAAAGTCGATCGGATCGAGCCGCCGCAGGTGGACCGGTGCGCTGACCGGCGGAGCGCTCACATCACTAGCCCTTGAACTTCGGCAAGTACTCGCCGAGCTGAATCAGCGCGTAATCGATGTCGTCGAGCGAGGCCGCGTAGGAGAAGCGCAGATAGCCCGCGCCGGCCGGTCCGAAGCTCGAGCCGCCGCCGCACGCGACGCCCGCTTCCTCTAAAAGGAAGCTCGCCAGCGCCTTATCGTCCTTGGTGATCTTCGAGATGTTGGGGAACGCGTAGAACGCGCCTTCGGGCAGCGTGCAGCTCACGTTTGGAATCGCGTTGAGGCCGTTCACCAATTTGTCACGGCGGCTGCGGAAGATCTCGTTCATCTCGCGCACCGGTGCATCGGGGCCGGTGAGCGCGGCGATGCCGGCCTTCTGAACGAAGCTGGTGACGCAGCTGAAGGTGTTGTTATTGAACAGCGTGACTGCTTTGCAGAGCGGTTCGGCCATGATCGCATAGCCCAGGCGCCATCCGGTCATCGCGTACGCTTTCGAGAAGCCGTCGACGATGATCGTGCGCTCTTGCATCCCGGGCAGCGACGCGATCGAGACGAACTCGGTTTCGAGATAGAAGTTGCGCGAGTAGATCTCGTCGGCGATCACCAGGAAGTTGTGTTTTTGCGCCAGCTCCGCGATCCGTTCGAGATCGGCTTTGAGCAGCACGCCGCCGGTGGGATTGTGCGGCGAGTTGATCACCAGCGCTTTCGTCTTATCCGAAACGCGGCCCGCCAGCTCGTCGAGATCCATGCGCCAGTCGCGCGCCTCGCGCAGCGGAATGCGGATCACGTTCGCCTGCAGATAGCTCGAGGCCGATGCGTACGCCGGATAGGCGGGATCGAAGTAGACGAACTCGTCGCCCGGGTCGAGGATCGCCGAGAGAATGTTCCAGATGATCGGCTTCGCGCCCGGCGAGATCGTCACGTTGGCCGCGGTATATGCCTTGGGCATTTTGCGGAAGCGCGACACGTAGTCGGCGACGACTTCGCGCAGGTCGTGCGTGCCCTGCGAAGGTGTGTAATGCGTGTCGTGCGCCATCAGCGATTCGACCGCGGCGCGCTTGATGAATTCAGGCGTATCGAAATCGGGCTCGCCGACCTCCATGTGCACGACGCGTCGTCCCGTCGCCTCGATTTCGCGCGCACGCGCGAGCACCGCGAACGCGTTCTCCGAGCCAAGGCGAGAGAGCGAGCGAGTGATGAACGATTTTTCTGTGGCGAGCACGTTGAAATTCTCCTCAAGGTAGCAACCGCCGAGCGGCGAAGGTTCACCGCGTCATGCGCACGCTATCCGAAGTTTTTGCGCCTGGAGCGCCGACGTTGCCGGAAGGCCTTCGGACGCTCGTCGTTTCGCCCGACCGCGAGTTGGAACCTGGGATGACCGTGCGTGCGAGCTTCACCTTCCGCAACCAGGGCGGCGCGCCGGCAACCGGCGTGCGCGTGCGCTTCAACCTTCCCGACGGCCTGGTCTATTTGGTCGGAACCGGCCAACTCGACGGCACCTCTCTCGACGACGAGCAGGGCAATTCGCCCTTGCTCTCGCGCGCCGGCGCCCACATCGGCGACATCGACGCGGGCGAGGAACGCCGAATCGAGATCGGTTACAGCGTGGCCGGCGCGATCGAGAACGGCACGATGATCGAATTGCAGGCCGCGGTTGCTTCCTTCGAAGTGCCGCCGGTCGGCTCGAACATCGTCCGGTTGATCGCGCGCAGCCGTCCGCAGCTCGAGAACGCGCTGACCGGCATCGCGATCGAGGCGCGCTCGGAGCCGGTCCCGGGCGCCGAGGCGCAGATCACCGTGCGTCTGCACAACGCCGGTGAATCGAGCGCGCACGACGTGGTGGTGGTCGCGCCGATCCCCGAGCATACGCGCTACGTGCCGAACTCGGCACGCGTGAACGGTCGCGAGATCGAACGCGATCTCGGTCAGCCCTTCGACCGCGTGCACGCGCCGATCGTCACGCCGAACCTCGCCGCGAGCGCCAGTTCCACCTTGGTGTATCGCGTGCGCATCGCCTCGCCGCTCCACGACGGAACGCCGATCGTCGCGCACGCGCAGGTCGCCTCGCAGGAGACCGCGTCGTTCGATCTCGAGGGCGCGTCGCTGGTGGTGCGTTCGACGCCCGACTTCGACGACGACCGCACGACGTTTTCGATCGAACCGGCGTACGACGTGCGTCCCGGTCAGCGCATCACGCTGGCGCTCTCCGCCTTCAACGCCGGTTCCGCGGCAGCCGAAAACGTCAGCGCGACGATCGAACTGCCCGACACGGTGGTGCCGGTGCGCGGCGCGACGGTGATCGACGGGCGTCCGATCAAAGAAGCCAAGAAAAAAGATGCGCTGACGTTCGACCTCGGGCGCGTCGATTCGGAAGAACGCGTCGATTTGCTGTGCGAAGCGATCGTCGTCTCGCCGCTGCCCGACGGCAGCACGGTCGAGGTGGCGGCGACGCTTTCCTGGGAGCCGGCGCGCGGCGACGATTCGCAGCGGCGGTTCGAGCGTACGGTGGCGATCCATTCGGAACCGGCGCTGCCGCCGCGGCGCAACGCGATCGCGCGCACCCACGGCGAGGTCGTCAAGCCGGGCGAGGAGGTCGAGGCGACGATCGTGATCGCCAACGAGGGCAGTGCGAGCGCAACCGACGCGGTGCTGCATCTGCGCGTCGATCCGGCGCTCGACGAGCTGCGCCTGACCGAACGCTCGTCGCGCGTCGCGCTCGACGGCGACACCGCCGAGATCGGGACGGTCGATCCGTACGCGCAGCGCCGGTTCGTGCTGCGCGCGCGCGTTCGCAGTCCCTATGCCGACCGCAGCGAACTGCGCATCGGCGCGAGCGTGCACACGCGCGAACTCGGCGAAACCGCGCTCGGTGAAGTCACCTGGCGGGTCGATTCGCATCCGGCCTTCTCCCCGCAGAGTTCGAGCCTGCGCCTCGAGAGCGACGACGTGCTGCGCCCCAATCAACTCGCCGACGTCGCGGTACGCATCACCAACGTCGGCAGCGACGTTGCGCACAACGTGCGCGTACGGCTCTACATCTCGCCCGAAGCGCGGCTGGAAACCGTCGACGGCGCCACCCGGGAGAAATCGAAGCTCGTCTTCGGCGAGATCGCGCCCGGCGCGACCGCGGAAGCGCGGCTGGGGCTACGGCTGCTGCGCAGTTTGGCGCGCGAATATCCGGTGACGGTCGACGCCGTGCTCACCGCCGATGCAATGCTGCCGGTGCCGCTCGAACGCCTCACCATCGCGACGACCGCCGAGCCGGATTTTTCGGTCGGGTCGCTGCGCAGCGAACCGATCGACGTGGTCGACGTGGGCGAGACGATCGAATGGACGCTGCACGTGCGCAACGGCGGCGACGGGCCGGCGCGGCGCGTACAGATCTTTTGCGCGCAGCCCAACTCGCTGATCTACGTGCCGAATTCGACCACGGTCAACGACGTTCCGATTCGCGACGTCGGCGCGCTCTCGGCGCTCTCGAGCGAACGCGGCATCGTGCTCAACGACGTCGATCCCGGCGTCGAGGCGACGATTCGCTTCCGCGACGTCGTGCACAACGGCTTACCGGCCGGCGAGGCGATCGTGCGCACCGCGTACATTCACTACGACGGCGAGCGGCAGGACGAGATGCCCTCGAACGAACTCAAAGTTCGCGCGACGCCGGTGTTCGCCAATGCGATTCCCGGTTTGCCGTTCGGCCTCGACGGCATGGTCGGCCCCTCGTTCGGCGGCGGTCCGCGGATGCTGACCGAGGATCGGTTCATGGAACTGCCGCCGGCGCAGCCGGTGGCGGGAAACGGCGAGGGCAGCAGCCGCATCACCGGCGCCGAATACCCGGCGCTCCCGACCGGGCTGACCAACGGCTCGGCGGAGGGCGGGGCGGTCGACGGTGCCGCCGCCGCCGACCGGATCGGCGTCTCGATCACGTTTACCGCCGAACGGCACGCGCGCGTACTGCGTTTCCTCGATGAGGCGCGCTTCGACGGCTTGGTGACGCATCTGTTCGCGATGCGCGCGTTCTTCCCCGAAGCGATCGGCGACACGCACGTCGGCGCGGTCGCGTCGATGCGCGAGATGCTGCGCGACGAGACCGACCGTCTCTTCATCAAATTGCGTCTGCCCAGCTACGTGATCGCGCCGCGCGATATCGAAACGCCCTCGATGCGCGCGACGGTCGAACGGTTGCTGCACGACGTGAGCGGCGCGCGCGGCATTCCGGCCGAAACGCCGGGCGCCGCGGTGGTGCTGCGCGGCAGCTACGATCCGCACGTCATGGGTGAGCTCACCGACCGGCTGGCCGAAACCGAACTTGCCTCCGCGCTGCCGTGGGCGATTCTCGCGCGGTTCTTGCCCGACGGCAGCGCGCAGCTCGCGCACTATCGCGCGATGCTGGTGGCGCGGCTCGACAGTCTGGCCGACGCCGACAGCACCGAATTTCTCGACGCGCTGCAGCGCCGGCGCGACGTGGCGCTTGATGCCGCGCTCGACGTGGTGCGCACCTCGCTGCACGCCAACGTGGTGTAGCGGTGAGCGCGATCGCGATCGCGGCACTGCTCGTCCTCTTTACCGGCATCGTGCTCGGCCTCTACGCCTGGCTTGCGCCGCGCCGCGTCGCGGAGCGGATGCGCGTGCGCGAAGGGTCGCCGCTGCAAGTGACGACCGCGTGGACGAACGAGGCCGGTGAGGAGTTTGCCGGCCTATCCGAGGCGGCGCGTTGCGATTTGGTCTTTGCGGTCGCCGCGCTCGACGACGAACGCTCGCAGCGGCTGCTGGAGCACGCGCTGAACGATCCGGCCGAGGCAGTCTCGCTGGCGGCCGCGCACGCGCTTGCCGGACACGGGCGCCGGCCGGTGGTCGAGGCGTTTCTCGCCGATCATCCCGGCGCTCGGGCCGATCGAATCGCGCAGGCGTTGGCCGTGCTCGACTAAAAGGAGGCACGGTGGCTTCGACGTCGTTGACGGGCATTTTCGCGCCGGGCTCACCTGCGTTGGTCGAGAGTCTGCGGACCCTCGTGCTCGAGCCCAGCCGGGTGGTGGCGCCGGGCGAAGAGATACGGGCCACGTTTTCGTTTTCGAACCTGGGCGGCGCGCCGGCGACCGGTGTGCGGGTGCGCTTTGCGCATCCCCAGGGCGTCGATCACCTCGCGGCCGGCGATGCAATCGACGGCGCCGCGCTCGCCGAAGGAACGCTGGTCGACGCGAACGGCGCGCTGATCGGCGACCTCGAACCGAACGGTCAGCGCCGCGTTTCCTGCGTCTTTCGGGTGAACGCGACGATCGAAGACGGCAGCGAACTCGTTTTCCAAGCCGCGCTCGTGACCGATCAAACGCCGCTCGTCGCATCGAATATCGAGCGGCTTTTCGTTCGCAGCCGCCCCGAGCTGGAGAACAGCGCAACCTTCGTGACGATCGCTGCGCCGAGCACGCCGCGCCCCGGCGATGCGATCACCGTGCGTGCCGTCGTGCGCAACACCGGCAGTTCGAGTGCGCACGACGTCATCGTCGTGCTTCCCGCCCCCGACCATACGACCTACGTGGCGCGCAGCGCGCGCATCGACGGCCGGGTCGTCGGCGCGATCGATGGCGAGGTGTTCGACTACGACAGTGCGACGATCGTGAGCGAACGGCTCGCGCCGGCGCAATCGGTCGTCATCGAATACCAGGCGACGATCGACTCACCGCTCGCCGACGCCACCCGGATCAAGGCTGCGGGAACGGTCGGTTCGCGCGAGACCAGCGAATTCTCGATCGGCTCGAACGAGATCGTGGTCGCATCGCCGGTCGACTTCGACGGTGAAGATACCAGCTTCATGGTGCTCAGCGACGACGTCGTCGTGCCGGGCATGCGCATCCCGATGTTGCTGCGCGCGATGAACGTCGGCACCGGCATCGCCGAGCGCGTGCAGATCGCCTTCACGCTGCCGCAAGGTTTGATCTATGCGCCCGGCACGGCGCACGTCGACGGTCAGCCGGTGAGCGACGATGCGATCGCGAATTTGACGTTCTCGCTCGGATCGCTTGCGGCCGGACGCATGATCGAAGCCGGGCTCTCGGCGACCGTCGCCGTGCCGACGACGGCCGAGCTGGCGCTGCCGGTCGATGCCGCGCTGCGCTGGAAGGGCGGCGAACGAACCTTCACGCGCCGGCTCTCGGTACGCGTCGCACCGCGTTTCAGCCGCGCGCGCAACTACGTCGAGGCCGACCGCGGCGTGGTGCAGGCACGCGAAGAGCTGGCGTTCACCGTGCACGTGTTCAACGACGGAACCGCGCCCGAATCCGACGTGCGCTTGCGCTTGACGCCGGGGCTGTATCTGACCGACGTTCGCATCGGCGAAAGCGCCGATGACACGATTCCCTACGACGTTCCGGTTGCGCTTGGGTTCGTGCATCCGCACCAGGAACGCGCCTTTACCGTACTCGCGACGATCGCATCGCGCGTTCCGGATCGTTCGACGGTGACGCTCGGCGCGATCCTCGAACACGGCGACGGTGCGATCGACCTCGGAACGGCGAGCGCGGTCGTGCGTTCGCGTCCCAGCGTCGAGAGCGTCGCGTGGGAGCTGGTCTCTCACGAGCCGCTGCGGCCGGGGCGGACGGTCGATGCGATCGTGCGCGTGCATAATTCGGGATCCGACGTGCTGCGCGACGCGCGCCTCTCGCTGACCTTACCGCCCGAACTGGCGATCGAACGCGCGGTCGATGCGCGGCGCGATCGCGAGGGTTTGGCCTTCACCGACATCGCAGCCGAGACGACCCACGAATCGCGCATGACGCTGCGTCTCTTGCGCGCGGTGCCGAACAACCGCACCCTCGCGCTCGAAGGGTGGCTCCACGGTAAGGGCATCAGCCCGGTACAATTCGCGCCGCTCGACGTTACCACGTACGCGCAGGCGCAGTTCGCGCAAAGTGCGCAAATTCTCGCGATTCCTTCCGAGAACGTCAACGCGGGCGAACGCCTCTACTACGAAATTCGTCTGCGCAACGACGGCGACGGTCCCGCCGATCGGCTGACCGTACGCGTGGTCGCGACGAATTTGGCGGTGTACGTCCCGGCGTCGACGACGATCAACGGCATGGCGATTCCCGACGACGCCGGCGTTTCGCAACTCTGGTCGGCACGCGGGCTGGTGCTTGCGGACGTCAATCCCAATCTCGATCTGCGCGTGCGGTGGGAGATGATGGTGATGTCGCCGCTCGCCGCCGGCACCGCGCTCGATTCACGCGCGATTTTGGAATGGGGCGAGGGAACGACGTTCGCGGTGGCGGCGCCGACCGTTCGCGTGCAGGCGCAGCCGAGTTTGAGTGAATCGACCGCGGGCACGCCGCTCTCGATCGCGCGCATCTTCCCGTCGGAGCAGATCGCGGTGGAAGCGCCGCCGCTGCCCGAGCCCGAGCCGATTCCCGAACCGCCGCCGCCCGTCGCCGCGCAACCCAGAGCGTTGCAAGAAATCGTCGAGACGATCCAGAGCGCGCAGCCGGCGGTTCCAGTCGAAGAGACCGTTGAAGTCGCGCAGGCGCGCGCGGTCTCCGCGCCGGTGCTCTACGTCGATTTCAGCCCCGAGCGTCTGACCAATACGCTGCGCATGCTCGAGCGCAGCAACAGCGCCGGCGGTTTGGTGCAGCATCTCTTCGCGCTGCGTTTGCTCTTCCCCGAGCACGCGCAGAACGCGCCGGCGAGCGTCGACGAGGCGTTCGCGAACGCCGCCCGCGCGCTGCGCGCGCCGCTCGAAAAGCTGTTCGTCCGTCTGCGCATGCCGCGACTGACCATTACGGGCAAGGATCTGGAGGATCGCGAAAGCCGCGATGCCCTGCGCGACGTGGTCGAAAGCCTCAGCTTTGCGCCGACGGCCTCACCGGCAGCTCCCGCCGACGGCGTCGTCCGCGTCGCGGGCGCGGTCGAGCTCGACGTGATTCGCACGCTGCTTCCGGATCTGGAATCGTCGCCGCTCGGGGCGGTGACGCCTTGGCTGATCAACGCGCAGGTTCTGGGCGGCATCGTGTACCACGGTGCCGACCGTTCCGAGGCGCTCGAACAGTACCGCGGCGAGCTGCTGCGCGTGCTTTCGGTGCTCGACGAATTGCCGATCGAGGAGTTTCACCGCGTCATCACGTCGAGTGTGAACCGCACGCTGGACGACGCGCTCACGCAGGCGATCGAATCGCTCCGCGGTGCAGCGCGCGTTGCCACTGAATAATAATCCCGGCGTCGTCATTCTCGTCGTCGTCTTTTTGATCGGCGCGGCCTTCTTTGCGATCGGCACCGTAATGGTGCGGCGCGAGCGCCGGCCGCGGCCCGCATCGCCGCCGCCGCAACCCGCAGATGCGGCGCCGTTCGATTATTTCGCGCGTATCGACGAACTGCTCGAGCGCGGCGATGCCGCCGGTATCCGGGAGTTGGAAGCGATGCGCGACCGGAATGATGATCCGGGCGTGCGAGACGCCGCCGACGCCGCGCTCATGGTCATACGGGCTCGCAACCCTGCGTAGGCAACTTGTAGGCTCCTACGAAGGATGGTAGGATGAGGCTATGCCGACGCTCAATTGTGAAGCCTGTGAAATGCTCGACGAGATCGAGGAGAAGCTTGGTCTTAAGGAAACCGAGCTAGCCGATCTGTTCGGAATCCGCCGACCCTCCGTGTCGGGGTGGCGGGAAGCTGGGATTCCCCGAGCACGCCGGGCATCGGTAGAGCGGCTTCTCGATCTCGCTCGGGTGCTTGCACGCGAAGTGAAGGAGTCGCGCATCCCGGAGATCGTGCGGACGAGAGACCAGTGGCTCGAAAACCGCTCGATCCTCGAGACTATCGCGTTACACGGCGTCGAGCCCGTTTACGGCTATCTCCGCCGCCTCTTCAGCTACCAGGCGTGAAGGCGATCGTTCGGTCGGGAGACTACTTTCGCGTCTTCAAACCAGGCTGGTCGGATCCGCTCGATCCGAGTTACAGCCTGGAACGAGGCGGACGATGGAATGCGCCGCATACGTTTGGCGTGCTCTACTTGAACGCGACGTACGCCGTAGCCGCGGCGAACGCGCGTCGTCGCCACGCCGGACGCGCTATCGGACTCTTCGACCTCAAGCCGGATCGGCGGCCGCATCTTCTCACTCTCGACGTTCCACGTAGTCTCGCTCTCGACGTCGTTACCGATGCGGGAATCGCCGCGCTCGACCTCCCGGCGAATTATCCCTGGCGTGTGGCGCATGCACGCTGCCGGCCGATCGGAAAGAATGCGTACGCGCAACGACGATTGCGCGGCATAGCCTGCCGCTCGGCAGCCGAATGTACTGCGACGGATTGGATCGGCGAAGAGCTTGCGTGGTTCGATCGATCGCCGCTGCTGGTCGAGCGCTCGCGCCGATCGTTTGAGCAGTGGTACCCGGACCCGCACCCGGCGTGACCGCTATTGAATGATGGCTGCGCTCTTGTGAAAATACTTGACGAGAATCTCGCGTGCGATCGGGGCCGCCACGGTTGCACCGTAGCCGCCGCTGTGCCACACGAAAACCGCCATCGCGAGCACGGGGTGATCGGTCGGCGCCCAGGCAACGAACCAGGTCGTGTTTGCGCCGGATCCGTTCACGCCGGTTTCGGCGGTGCCGGTTTTGCCGGAGAACGGCAGCCCCTTGATCTTCCAACCGTACGCCGTACCGCCGGGATCGGTCACTTTTGCCATGCCCGCGCGCTCGTAGTAAAACGCCTGCGGCGTACCGGGAACGTGACGAAGCACCTGCGGTTCGATCGTTTTGATGATGTGCTTGCCGTCGGGCGTGCGAATTTCGTGCACGATCTCGGGACGCCAGAGCGTCCCGCCGTTGATCACCGCGGACGCGACGTTGGCGATCTGCAGCGGCGTCGCTTGCATCGCGCCTTGACCGATGCCGAGCATGCACACTTCGCTCGGCTCCATCGGCACGCCGAAGTTTTTGAGTTCCCACGCGTTCGTCGGCCAGTTACCGGCGTTCTCGCCGGGAAGGTCGATGCCGGTCTTGCTGCCGATGCCGAAGTAGTGCGCCCATTTGGTCAGACGGGCGATGCCGAGTCGCCACGAGAGCTGGTAAAAATAACCGTCCGATGACGCCGCGAGCGCGGGGACGAAGGTCGTGTTGCCGATGCCGCCGAGCAGATCGCGAATCTCGTAACCGTAGCAATCCCACGCGCCGGAATCGTAGATCACTTGGTTCGGTTTGACCACGCCTTCGCTCAGCGCGGCGGTGCCGGTCACCATCTTGAAGGTCGAGCCGGTCGGCGTAGCCGCGCCGATCGCGTTGTCGAAGAGCGGGTCGGCCGGATCGAGCAGGTAGTGCGCGACCTTTTTGTAGTCGTCGGCGGCGAACGCGTTGGGATCGAAATCCGGATAGCTCGCAAGCGCCAAGATGCCGCCGGTCCACGGGTCCTCGATGACGACGCCGCCGGCGAGCTGCCGTCCGTACGAAACTTTTTTGATGCCGGCATCGAGCGCTTGCTGCGCGATCCGTTCGAGCCGGCCGTCGATGTTGGTGATCAGTTCGTCGCCCGGAATCGCCGCTTTCGAGGGCAGCTTGATGCTCGGAACGACTTGCCCTTGCGCGTCGACGACGACACGTTGTCCGCCGGCGACGCCGCGCAGATACTTGTCGTACACGTACTCGAGACCATCTTTTCCGATGACGTCGTTGGGCGTGTAGCCGTCATCCTTGAGGCGTTGGTATTCGCTCTCGGTAATCTGACCGACGTAGCCGAACACGGCGGAGCCGGTGGCGCCGAGCGGATAGTCGCGGATCGGCTGCACTTCTAAGTCGACGCCGGGCAGATCGCCGAGCAATTCCGAGAGCCGCGCCACTTTTGCAACCGGCAGATCGCTCGCGAGCACCACCGGCCCGTACGGTTCGTAGGTTTGGACTTGCGCGAAGTCGGTGTAGTTGACCCCGCGGTGGTGCAGCAGGCGGTAGCGAAGCTTGGCCGGATCTTCGCCGAGCGTGCGTGCCAGCGTGGTGAGCTCGCTGTCGATGTCGGTTACTTCGGAGGGAATCAAGCCGACGACGAACGACGGCCGGCTGCGTACGAGGACGCGCCCGTCGCGGCCGTAGATCATTCCGCGCGGCGCGGCGACCTCGATCAGACGCACTTGATTCTCCATCGCGGCCGCACGATAGACCTGACCCATGACGAGCTGCACGTGCACGAGTTGGACGACGAGCGCGATGATCGCGATCGCGACGACGACGATGAAGCCCGCGATGCGCCACGGGGAACGTTCCCACGAGACGCGCGGCGTACGGCGCCGGTCGATGATCATGCGTAGTTACGGTCGAACCGGCGCATCACCAGCATCACGATCATCATGGTGGCAGCGTTGAGCAGTCCCTCGAAGAGCGCTTCGTGAAAATGCATCATGCCAAGGCCGCTCGGATACCCTTCAAATCCCATCACGACCCAAAAGACCAGCTGTCGTACGAGCGTCGCGACGAAGGTGATGGTGGCGACGAGCGGCAGTGAGTCGGCGAAGAAACCGCGTGAGATCATGCCGGCAACGATTGCGACCACCGTCGTCGAGATCGTCCACGCGCCGCCGGTCCCGTACGAGAGCAGATCCTCGGCGATGCCGCCGGCCAGACCGAAGGCGGCGGCGCGCCACGGCTCGACGCGAATCGCGTACCAGACGACCGCGACCAACACCAGACTCGGCTCAACGTTGCGGATCGCAAGCAAGTGCATGAACCGCACTTGCAAGAATATCGCAAGAACCAACCACGCAGCACAGATGTACCACGTAGGCGCGATGACGCGCGCAATGTGGATTCTAGTGTTCCGCGCCATACGTACCGGCGCATTCGCTGGAGCCGGCATAAGCCGAAGCCGAGGAGCGAGGAGGGAGAATAGCCGAGGCTCTGTGACCGACGAGCGACGAAGGATCCGGCTTATGCCGGCCCAGCCCGAAGGGTTGCGTCATCGGCACCGCGCGGACGTCGTTGCTCTTCGCTCGCAAAGCGCTGCTTTTGTCGCTCATCGCGTCTCGTCCGCGCGGGCCGATGATCGCACCGAATGTGCCGCTACGTGTGGCGCGGAACACCTAGTGCGGGAGGACGACAACGCGATCGAGCGCGCCGAGCTTCACGGCGGGGCGGAGAACGGCGGTTTGGTACAGCGCGGCATCGCTGCGCTCGATCGAAACGATCGTCCCGATCGGCACGCCGGATTGGAACGAGCGTCCGGCGCCGGTCACGATCGTCTCACCGGTTTTCAGCGGCGCGTCTTGCGGGATGTACTCGACGCGCACGCTCGAGAGATTGCCGCGCGCGATGCCCCAGTAGCGTCCCTGACGCGTGATCGCCGGAATGCGGCTGGTGTAATCGGTGATGAGGACGACTTCACTGGAGAGCGGACCGACCGACGCGACCCGGCCGACGACACCGCCGCTCGCGATCACGCCGTCGTCGGTGCGCACACCGGCGTTGCTGCCGCGATCGATCGTCACCGTACGTGAATCGTCCTCCGGCGGGAAACCGATTACGCGCGCTTCGATACCCTTGGGATACAGATCGACTGCGGGGCGAATGCTGACCTCCGAGGCGTACTGCGCAGCGAGTTCGTGCAGGCGCGCGTTCTCGGCCGAGAGCGCACGGTTCTGCTCGCGTAATTGCGCGTTCTCGCGTTCGAGCATCGGCAGCGAGATGACGGAATGAACCGCGCTCTGACCGCCGTCGATCGCAATCGTCGACGCGCTCTCGGCAAACGACGCGAGCGAGGTCGCAATCGATGCAAGCGGACTGATCGTTCCCGCACGTTCCGCGTTGATTTGCACGAGGGCAAGCGTTGCCGCCACAATGATGACGGCAATCAGCGCGAATAATTTGCGCTCGTCGCGATAAGTAAAGATGGCCGGCTCCCGGAAAAGGCCTATTCGTTAGGCGTGCTCTTCGCCGCCGGTAACGAAAAACCCAACCGCCGCAGCAACCGGATGAAGCGGCCGAGTGGGAAGCCCATCACGGTGTAAAAGTCGCCTGCAATCGAGTGTACGAGCGAGGCGGCGCGCCCCTGAATGCCGTAGCCGCCGGCTTTATCCAGCGGTTCGCCGGTCGCGACATACTCGGCGATGTCGTCGTCGGTGAGCGGATGAAAGCGAACGGCCGTCGTCTCGCATTCTTCGATCAGCGCCGCCTCGCCCGGACGAGCAAGCGCAAACGCGGTGTGGACCCGGTGCTCGCGGCCGGCGAGCGCGCGCAACATCCGCGCCGCGTCGGCGGAATCCCGCGGCTTGTTCAGCGCGATCCCGTCCAGGTCGACCACCGTGTCGGCGGCGACGATCAGCGCGGCGGGGAATCGGGCCTGCACGTCGCGCGCCTTCGCCGCGGCGTGGCGAACGGCAAGCGCGGCCGGCGTCACCGCCGGATCGTCGGGCTCGTCGTACGTGCTCGGCTCCACTCGAACCGTGAGGCCCAGCGAGCGCAAGAGTTCGAACCGGCGCGGAGACGCGCTCGCGAGGATAATCTCATCGAGAATCACGGCAGGATCGTACCACGTGACGAGAGCGTCGAGCGGGCGCACTTCCGTCGTGGTATGCTATGATATAGCGCATATCACTGCGTACCATGACGAGGTGCCGGTTGCCTTACGAGGTCGTCAAACATGTCGGCAAGCGGGCCTACCGGTATGAGGTGAGCTCGTATCGCGATCCGCAAACCGGCAAGAGCAAAGGGCGCTGGCGGTATCTGGGCCGGTGCGACGAAGCCGCGCCGGCCCAGCGCGGCGGGCGTGCCGACTCGACCGCAGGGCGCCTGCTCGATGCCTTCGCGCGTTTGATCGCCGCGCAATCCTACGCGTCCACCACGGTCGAAACGATCGCCGCGCGCGCCGGCGTCACCCCGGCGACTTTGTATCGTCACTTCAAAGACAAGCGCTCGCTGCTCTTTGCGCTCCTGCAGCGCACGCGCGGCGAGCTCGACTTTCCGGCGGTCTTCAAAGCCGGAGGTGATCCGCAGGTCGAACGCGCGCGCGTCAAGGGTTTCATCCGGCGCGTGGTTACGCATCCGACGATTCGCAGCGGACTGGCGCGCGCGATGCAAGAGATGCAGTCGCGGGATCGGGCGATCGCCGCGCATTGGCAAGCGTTTGCGCGCGAGCGCCAGGTGCTTTGGCGCAACTACATCGCCGAATTGAACGCGAACGGGGTCGGCTACGGTGACGATCCTGCGAAACTCGCCGCGCTGATGACGAGCGTTGCCGAGGGACTGCAGCGCCGGGTCGCCTTCGACGGTGCAAGCGTCAGTGATGAGGAGATCGATCTATGGGGCGAAGTGATCGCACGCATACTCATTCGATGAGAGGGCCGCTCGCGTTCGTGCTCGCCGTGCTGGCGCTGGCCGGTTGCAACGCCTCGCCGCCGGGTTTCAGCGGAACGGTGCAGACCGAGTACGTTTCGGTAGGAAGTACCGTCGGCGGCCGGGTGATCGCGACCGAGGTCTCGGCCGGGCAAACGGTCCGGCGCGGCGCGATCATCGTCCGGCTCGATCCGGCGCTGCCGCAAGCGCAGTACGAGGAAGCGCTGGCGCAAGAACGCGCCGCCCAGGATGCGCTGCGCGCGCTTCGCTCGGGTACGCTGCCCAGTCAAATCGAACAAGCCCGCGGCTCGCGCCTCGCCACACGCGCGAACTACACGCAAACCGTAGGCGGTGCGAAGGATCGCATCACCGCCGCGCGGGCCGCGCTCGCCAACGCGCGCGCGAACGCGGTGCTCGCGGAGCGGAACTACCAACGAACCAGTTCGCTCACCGCGACCGGCGACGTCTCGCGGCAGAGTTTGGACGAGGCGCGTGCGGCGCGCGACCAGGCACGCGCCGGCGTGCGCCAGGCGCAGGCGCAGCTCACCCAGCTCGAACGCGCCGATATTCCGGGCGAAACGGCGGCCGCGCGCGCCAACGCCGTCGCGGCTCGCCGCAGTTACGAGGCGCTGGCGAACGGCGCGCGCCCTGCGCAGCTCGCCCAAGCACAAGCGCAGGTGCGCGATGCCGCGGCCTCGGCCGCGCACGCGCTCGCGGAATTGCGCGAAGCGACCGTGTCCGCCCCGACCGGCGGGGTCGTGGCGAGCTTCAATCTGCATCCGGGCGACATCCTCGCCGCCAATCAAATCGCGGCGATCATCGACACGTTCGCGGATCCGTACGTGTACATCTACGCATCGCAGGGCGATCTGCAACGCATTCGCTCGGCGAAATCCCTGATCGTGCACTCCGACGCGGGCGCCGGTACCTTCAGCGGACGAGTCGAAGCCTACGATCGCACCGCGCAATTCACGCCGCAAAACGTGGAAACCGAAGATCAGCGCGCCGAACTCGTCTACGGCGTCAAGATCCGAATTCACGATCCCGAGCACGAACTGCTCGACGGCACCACCGTCACCGTGACGCTCCGATGAGCGCTCCGGCGATCGTGCTCGACGGCCTCACCAAACGCTACGGCGAGCGAACGGTCGTCGACGGCGTGACGTTTTCGATCGAATCGGGGAACATCTTCGGGTTTCTCGGGCCGAACGGCAGCGGCAAGACGACGACGATCAAGATGCTGTGCGGGTTGGTGCGTCCAAGCGCCGGCAGCGCGCACGTCGCCGGATACGACGTCGAAACGCAGTCGAGCAGCGTGCGGCGCTCGATCGGTTATATGGCGCAGGGTTTCTCGATGTACGGTGACCTGACCGTCGACGAGAACCTCGAGTTCTACGCGCTCGCGTACGGCATTGGAAAAGATCGCGAAGCGCGCAAGGCCCGGGTGATCGAGATCGTTGGGATCGGGGAGTACACGAACTATCTTTCGTCGAGCCTCTCGGGCGGATGGCAGCGCCGGCTCGCGCTTGCGTGCGCGCTGCTGCACGATCCGCCGGTCGTCTTTCTCGATGAGCCCACGGCGGGCATCGATCCGGTCGCGCGTCGCGACCTATGGGACCTGCTCTTCCAGCTCGCCTCCGGCGGCAAGACGTTCTTCGTCACCACACATTACATGGACGAAGCCGAACGGTGTTCCTCGCTCGCCTACATCTACCAAGGTCACGTGCTCGCGAGCGGTTCGCCCGACGAGATTTGCTCGCTCCCCGACGTCACGCTGCCGGGCACCGTGCGCTACGCCATCGCAACCGATGACGTGATGGAAACCTTCCGGCGCGTCCACGACGTGCGCAGCGTGCGCGATGCGACGATTTTTGGACGCGACATTCACGTGGTCGTCGATCGTTCGGTCAGCGGGGAGGATCTGGCCAAGGGCCTCGGCGTCGACGCATCGCGTGTTTCGGTGATCCGGCCTTCGCTCGAGGACGCATTCGTGGCGCTCACCCGTAAGACCGACGCGGCGGCATGAGCGAACTCTTCGATTTCTCCGGGATCAACGCGGTCATCTACAAGGAACTGCGTCAGATCCTGCGCAGCCGGTTCACGCTCTTTCTCGCGATCGGCGTTCCGCTCGTGCAAATGCTGTTGCTCGGCTATGCGATCAACACGACGGTCGAACACGTTCCCGCCGCCGTCTACAACGAAGATCGCGGCCCCGCGGCACAAGCCTTCATCGACTCTCTGGCCGGCTCGCGCACCTTCGACGTGGTCGCCTACGTGTCGAGCCGAAAGGCGCTGCTCGATACGATCGTTTCCGGACGGGTGCGCGCGGCGTTCGACATCCCGCAGAACTTTACCGCCGATTTGCTCGCCGGCCGCGACCCCGCGGTCGGCGCTTTCATCGACGGTTCCGACTCGGCGATCGCGCAGGTCGCGTACGGTTCGGCCGTGACGCTTAGCGGCATTCCGCTGCGCAATCTCACCAGCGGCGTGACCTCACCGTTCGAGGTGCGTCCGGTCGTGTTGTTCAACCCGGCGATGCGCAGCGCAAACTTCTTCGTGCCGGGTTTGATCGGCCTGGTGCTGCAGAACATCACGATCATGCTCACCGCGCTCGCGATCGTCGGCGAACGCGAGCGCGGGACCCTCGATCAACTGCTGGTGACGCCGATCGGAACGGCGGGGCTGATGCTCGGCAAGCTCGTCCCCTATGTGATGGTCGCGGCTCTGCAATTCATCGCCGTGCTGCTCGGCATGCGCTTCGTCTTCAACGTGCCGATTGCGGGGAGCGTGCTTTTGCTCGCGCTGCTCTCACTGTGCTTCCTGCTCGTTTCGCTCGGCCTGGGGCTTTTCGTCTCGACCGTCGCGCAGACGCAAATCCAAGCGCAGCTGATGGCGATCTTCATATTGTTGCCCTCGGTGCTGGTAAGCGGCGCCGTCTTCGAGCGCTCGCTGATGCCGGTTCCGATGCAAATCTTCGGCTACGTGATTCCGCTCACGTACTACATCGAAATTCTGCGCGGCATCATCATCCGCGGTGCCGGCGTCGCGCAGCTCTGGCCCTCGATCGTTCCGATGCTCGCCTACGGCGTGATCATCTTTGTCATGGCGAGCATCCGTTTTGCCCGCACCACCCGCTAGCGTTATTGGTAAATCTTGCCGCCGGCGATCACGTAACCGGCCACGTGCCGGCCGGCGGGATCGTGATGCGTCCAGTGAATCATGCCGCCGGTCGGATCGTCTTCGAATTGCCCTTTGACCGTTACCGTCTCGCCTTCGTGCAGCGGGATCGATCCAGTGATGCCGACGTTCGCCTCGATGCGCAGCAGCAGGTCGCATTGCCGCTCGAGTTTGACGAGAAAGCCCTCGTGTTCGCCGCTCGGCCCCGCGTGCGTACCGATCACGGCGAGGACGGTGCCCTGGCCGATGACCTCGACGCCGGAACGGCCGCTCGCGTAGAGCGAGCAGATCTGCGCGTTATTCGGTTGCTCCGCCGCACCGCCGCCGCATCCGCTGATGCAGAGCAAGGCTAACGCGAGGCCGAGAGTTCGATGCCGTAGAGCCGGTGGGCGACGATGTACTGCCATACCGCTTCGGGTACGAGATAGCGTACGCTGCGTCCCTGCGAGAGCAAGGTGCGAACGAGGGTTGCCGATTCGGTGAGCTCGGGCATGTTCAGGGTGGCGATGCGCTCGCGCAGCGCCTTGGGGACGGCGGCGATCACGCGCTGCAGCGCGTCGGAGCGAACGCCGATGCGCGGCGCGATCACGAAGCGTTCGAGCTGCTCGAGCACCTCGTCGAAGCGCTCCCAAGGCGAGTTCGCCAGCGAGTCCGCGCCGATGATGAAGGTGAAGGCCGAGCGCGGATACTTTTTCTTGAGCAGCGGAATCAGGTCGGCCGTGTAGCCGGTCGCGTCCTCGCGCAGATCGCTCTGGTCGAGCGCAAAGCCGTCGTTACCCTCGATTGCTCCCAGGATCATCGCGCAGCGATGTGCCGCGTCAACCTGCGCGTTGTCGCGGTAGTGCTTCTGTTCCTTGGTCGGGACGAAGAGTACGCGATCGAGATTCTCGAGCAAGCGCGCGGACTCGGCGAGAAAGAGATGCGCGTTGTGAATCGGATCGAACGTGCCGCCGAAAATGCCGAGCCTCATGAGTAGGTGAACTCGTACGGGCCGATGCGCACCGTATCCCCTTCAGCGGCACCCAACTCACGTAATTTCTTCTCGACGCCCATCTTTGCGAGCGCGCGTTCGAAGCGTGCCAGACCTTCGTCGGAGTCGAAATTCGTCACCGCCGCCAGCCGCTCGATGCGCTCCCCTCGCAGGATGAAGGCACCGCTGGTGTCGCGATCGACGGTGAAGGCTTCGCTGGGCACCAGCTCGATCAGCGCGGGCGGGGGAATGACGATCTCTGGAGGCGGCGCGTTCTCGATCGTCTGCCAGATCGCGTAGACCAACTCTTGCACACCCTCGCCGGTGGCGGAACTGATGCCGCGCACCTCGGGAAAGCGTTCGCGCAGTTCGTTCAAACGCTCGCGCGCATCGGGCAAATCGAGCTTGCTGACCGCGAGCAGCATCGGTTTCTCGAGCAGGCGCGGATTCCAGGCGCGCAATTCGCTTTCGATCGTCGTCTTGTCGTGCAGGATCGCATCGAGCGGTTTTGCACCGTCGAGCAGATGCACCAGTGCGCGCGTGCGCTCGACGTGTTTGAGGAATTGATCGCCCAACCCGGCGCCTTCGTGCGCCCCTTCGATCAGGCCGGGAACGTCGACCATCACGAACGACTCGTCCTCGGAGACCCGGACCACGCCGAGCTGCGGTTCGATCGTGGTGAACGGATAATCGGCGATCTTGGGGCGCGCGGCCGAGACGACCGAGAGCAGCGTCGATTTGCCGGCATTGGGAACGCCGATTACGCCGCAGTCGGCGAGCAATTTGAGCTCGAGCCGAAGCGTGCAGCGTTCACCGGGCTCGCCGTTGTAGGCGATGCGCGGCGCTTGTCGCGTGCTGGTGGCGAAGTGTTGGTTGCCGAGCCCGCCCTTTCCGCCGCGCGCAACCTGCACGCGATCGCCGTCGTGCGCGAGATCGGCGAGAAAGGTTTCGGCCTTGCCTTCGAAGGTGCGGTAGATCAGGGTGCCGACCGGAACCGGAACGGTGAGATCGGCGCCGCTGCGTCCGGATTTGTTCGACTGTCCGCCGGCCTTACCCGACTCCGCGCTGAACTGGCGCTTGTAACGAAATTCAACGAGCGTCGAGCGTTCGTTGGTGGCCTGCAGATAGATGCTGCCGCCGCCGCCGCCGTCACCGCCGGCCGGACCGCCCTTGGGAATGTACTTCTCCCGGCGCCATGCAACGATGCCGTCGCCGCCGTTACCGGCCGCTACGGCGATCGTCGCTTCGTCAATGAATTGCATTATTCTATAGGTGCCGCTCGCAAAGCGAGCAAAATTCATCAACGAGCGCGCTGAGCGAAGCGCTGACAATCAAGGTCTCGTTGCCATCGCCCAAGATTGTGGAAAGCAGCGAAAGCCCCAGCCCATCTTGGGTGCAAAGAGCGCGGAGGTAGTCAACGGCTTGATGAGCGGTTTCCGAATACCGCCGCTCGCGAGGAATTGCTTGCAAAGCAATCACCAGTTGCGACGGGTTACTTCCTTGTAGAAGTCGATAAACGTCGAGAACGTCTTTCGCTACCTTTGAGAACTCCTCAGGACCTTGCGCGTGTCGCTCCCCGAGCTTCCATGCTTTTCCGACGACCAGTGCCGTGATGCCGGCGACTTCTACCACGAGCGGCGCTCGGGGTTCGGAGATCGCTTCTAGGGGCATCGGTGAATGATCCACAAGGGCCAGCTCCAGACCTGCCTGTGACATGACTGCAGCGACGTCGCGGGAATTGTAGCCCTCGAGATTCCAGTCGGCATCGAACCGAGCCGGAACAAAGACGTCGATCTCAGTTGCGCGGAGGTGCTCGAGGGGCGCGCGATAGCGGTGGTATAAGCCGTTGTGTCCCCGAAGGGCAAACCCAGCGGCTTCGAGCGAATCGGCGATCACTCTTGGCCGTCGTATCTTTCGTGGATCGACGACGACGTCACCATCGAGAGTGTAGGCGGGAATCGGAAGCTCCACTTGGGAGGACCGGAGATAGACCGCCTGCGCCCCGACGAGAATGAACCCATCCGATGACAAGGGCGCAAGTGCTCTCAGCGCGTCGATGAGCGTGGCGCGCGAGATCGCATAACCTTCAGGCCAGGCGCCAGGCTCGCTCATTGCTCTTCATCCAGGCAATAAGGGTATTATATTCGTCGCTCGAGCGTTTCGGAAGTGTTAGGAGATCGGCCGCAACTTGTGACGGGTTTGCAACGATGAGCCCACTCCGCTGAATGGTTCTTTCGAAGGCGACTTTATCAAATGCATCGATCAGGCGTATGTTGCCGAATCCCTCGGCTTCACGAAGATTCAGTTCTTTTATCCACTGACTGGCGGATGTAACGTATACGTCAATCGCCGAGGTGTGCGCTGCTGGAGCGATTAGCGCAGCTCCGTACGATCCTGTGACTGCGTAGTGCTGTCTCGCGCGGAGGTTCCCGACGAAGGCCTGGATTCCGTGAGGCTCCAAGACCGAATGGTAATGCCGATCTTTCTTTAGCGACTCGCTCCACTGGCGGATCAAGGCTTCCCACTCGACTGCCGTCACCATTCCCCGGTCGTCGCGCGTAATCAAACGGTCGTGATCGAGCAACCGCAATAGGCGCGATACATTGCCTGGATTGACGGCCGTAACGTCCGCGATGTCTCGCACCTTAAGCGGGGGTCGAGCATCGAGAAGGTACCGCACGAGGCGGCCGGTTTTCGGTCCACGTAGGGAGCTTCTTGGAAGGTCGCCGCGTGTGTGCTCGCGTTTCGTGTCGCTCTCGTGTTCGACGAAAAACAAATTGGATGAAAGCCGAATGTTCCCGTTGTCGTCCGCATACGAGAAATTTCGTTCTTTGAGAAGCTCACGCGAACGCCCGCTAAGCGCCGTAGTGACGAGCAGAGGGGACCCGAACGCGTTAAGGCGTTCGAGCTTATGCTCGACGTAGTCGATATCTCGCGGCTCGAAGCGAGACTTTGTCTCGACGACAAATACGGTTCGGTTTCCGGACGGTGACGTAACCTCTAGTAGGCCGTCAGGCTCGCCGGTAGAGCGGCCCGGCGTGAGGTAAACACCCCATCCCTCGGGCAGAATGTACTCAAGGTTTGCCAGTAGCTTGTTGCTCAGAACATCGGCGTTGTTCACTGCGAGCAACATAGCACTTTCGAGCAACAGCCGCAACCGCGCCTGGTCCTACCGAAGCGAAAGAGGGCCGGATCGGCCCTCTCAACTACCAAAACGGCGACGCGGTTACGCCGCGGAGAGCGGCCGCACGTTGACGTGCTTGCGATTACGGCGGCCTGAGAATTCGACCGTTCCTTCGGCGAGCGCGAAGAGCGTGTGATCCTTGCCGATTCCTACGTTTTCACCGGGATAGAACTTGGTGCCGCGCTGCCGCACGAGAATATTGCCCGCGAGCACGCGCTCGCCGCCGAAGCGCTTGACGCCCAGACGCTGGGCATTCGAATCGCGTCCGTTACGGGTTGAGCCGGCGCCCTTTTTGGACGCAAAAAGCTGCAGGTCGAACTGGAACATAGCTTGCGGAGTATACCAAAGCCCCGGAAAGCTTGGCAAGGACCCGAATCGCGCCTATCGGAGCTCGATAGAGATGTCCCCATTTGGACTCAATAGAGATGTCCCCGTCGAGAGGAACCCCTCCCCATGGAGCTTCTCACGATGTCGACCTCCGAAATTACCCGCCTGGCGGCCGTGGAGCGGCTCCAGGCCGGC